>WAQK01000095.1 GCA_015520265.1 Pyrodictiaceae archaeon
CGAGCCCCTCCAGGCCCTCTACAAACTGCTAGACGACCTGTGGGCAGAGGCGTGGCGCGAGAAGCCGCCGTGGAGCGACCTAAAACATATCGAGGACCTTGGATCAACCTAAACCATGGAGTGATGAGAACGGCGGAGAAACGAGCCTAGACGACCGATGAGTGTGGCTGGCTTCCTGACCGTACCCTTCACTTCTTCTCAGCGGGCACGTATATGGGAGTCCTCCTGCCGGGCATATAGAGCTTCAGCACGCCCTTCTCCGCCAGCATCCTGAGAACCTTCCTGGCGGTGGTCATGCTAACTCCGTACCTCTCATGCACCATGTAGGGGGTCAGGAACTTCTGGTGTTTAGCGTCCCTGGCTATCCTGTCGAGGAGCTCCTGCTGGACGCTGACGTCGTAGAGGGCCTGCTGGACTATGCTTCTCTGCCCCTTATCGGTATAGCCCTCCTTCTTCCCCTTCTTCTTGGGCATCGCTTGGCACCCGGAAACCCTTGACTCCTGGGGATAATATAAAGGTATCTAGGCCGCCGGAATTATTTGAATATACTGCATATATTTTGTATCTACGCAACTAGTTTAAGGAAACTCCCCAATTTCTCCAAACAGGGACAAAACTGATGCAGGTCAGACTGAACAATGACGATATCAACATACTGATGGAGGCCCAGTACAGATTCCCAGTGACCCCCGAGCCCTTCAGGGATATGGCGGAGGCCCTGGGCATGGATGAGGAGCAGCTGCTGGGCAGTCTCCGTAGGCTCAAGGAGCTGAGAGTGGTCAAGAGGATAGGCTACTACCTGAACTACAGGTCCCAGCGCAGGGTAGCCGCCCTCGTGGCCCTAAGGGTCCCCGGCCCCTCCCTGGAGGCCTTCAAGCAGCTTACCCGTAGCGACCGAGACGTAACCCACAGCTATCTGCGCGACCATCCCTGGTACAACGTCTGGATAGTCGTCAAGAAGGATAGCCGCGGCGAGCTTGAGGAATATGTGGAGGAGTTGGCCCGCAGAGTCGGGGCCGAGGACTACGCCGTCCTCTACGGCAAGAGGACCTACAAGCTCTCTGTGAAGTTTGATTTGAGAAGAGGGGTTTCCTGGAGCCTTCAGGGCAGGTTGCCCGAAAAGGTGCCTAGCATCGAGGATCTAGGCATCCCCATGGCCTTAGTGATGGATCTCCGGAGAGGGCTACCCCTCAAACCGAGGCCCTACGAGGAAATAGCCTCCAGATACGGACTCGGCGTGGAGGAACTCCTGGGCCTGGTGGAGGAGCTGCTGGCCAAAGGCGTGCTGGGAGACCCAGGCGCCGCACTGGATGGCGAGAAGCTGGGCTTCAGGAGTAACGCAATGGTAGTACTCCCCTGCGAAGACTGTTGCGAATGGGTTGCCAGCAATGCGGCGGAGGCCACCCACGTGGTGCTCAGAGAAACCGTTCCAGGAAAGTGGGAGTATCCGTGCTACTTCATGGTTCATGCCCGGAGACGCGACACGGCCCTTGAGGTTGCCCACCGCGTCTCCGAGAGCCTCGGCGTCGAAGCTTCACCCATATTCAGCCTTGAAAACCTGAAGCCGGGGGTTGTGAGATGATACCTGTAACCGTCATGGTGGCGGGGGAGGGAACGGTCTCCTACAGGATAAAGGGACGTTTCGGAAAAGGGAGGCCCAGCAGGTTCGCCGACTCCTTCCGACCGATAGTGGCATGGAACATGACCTGGAAGTGCAACCTCAAGTGCGCCCACTGCTACATAAACGCCATGCCCGAATCCATGTTGCATGGTCTGCCCACCGAGAAGATGCTGGACATAGTGGACCAGGTGGCCGAGGTGGGGAGCCCCCTCCTCCTCATGAGCGGGGGTGAGCCCCTCGCCCGGCCCGACTTCTTCGAAATAGCCGAGTACGCTGCTGGCAAGAAGCTGAGACTGGCCCTCAGCACCAACGGCACCCTCATAACACGCGAGGCCGCGAAGAAGTTGGCCGACCTTGGCTTCGTCTACGTGGGTGTGAGCATAGACAGCCACATACCGGAGTGGCACGACAAGTTCCGCGGTGTCGAGGGCGCCTTCGAGGCAGCCATGAGGGGCCTACGCTACGCCCAGGAGGCAGGCATACCCACAGGCGTGAGGACCACCATAACCAGGTACAATGTGGAGCACGTGGTGGAGGTTGTGAGGCTCGCCGCGGAGCGCGGCGTACCCAGGATAGCCCTCTACCACCTCGACATAAGCGGCAGGGCCTCGGAGCTCCGGGACTGGCTCCCCACGCCCCAGCAGTACTTCTGGCTCCTTGACAGGCTCATAGAGCTGGGCAGAAAGTATGCAGGAGTGCTTGAGATAGAGACTGTAACCGCCAGCTTCGACGGCATCTACATTGCCGACAAGATAGCCGGGAGCCGCGACGAGTTCCTACAGCTCCTTGAGGTCGTCAAGGCCCAGGGTGGTTGTGGCAGGAAAATAGTCTCCATATACCCGGACGGCGAGGTGCACCCCTGCCAGTTTGTCTCCGGCGTGAGCCTGGGCAACGTGGCCAAGAGGAGGCTCCGCGAAATACTGAGGCTCGATAACCCTGCCTTAAAGCCCTTCATAGAGACCCACAAGTATCTGAGGGGGCCCAAGTGCTCGTCGTGTCCCTTCAAGGAGTACTGTCAGGGAGGGTCCAGGACCAGGGCACTGGCGTTCAGCGGCGACCTTTTCGCCGACGACCCCTACTGCTACCTCGACGTTCACGGCATAGCTAGGCGCTGGGGACATAAACATTAGATTGTAGCTTTCTGTGTCAAAATGTGTCTTCCTATGCCTCTTAAAGCTATGAGGTATGCTGATGCAGAGTGCCTATCTAAACCATATTTCCTCATTACTCTATCATGTTCTTCACTGTGCGTTGTTCCCTTTGGGTCTACATACCTTATCCCAATACTATAGAGCGGTGCTTTCATTGATACCATCTCTATAATTGAACTTCTAAAAACCATTACCTTCCAGTTATAGTTTCTCTGAAGCCTTCTCCCATCCTTTATCCAATGGAGCTTTAGTTTACCTAAAGTATCAGGGTTTTCGAGGAATAGTGCCTTGACTCCATGATGATAAGCATATTTTAACATGTCATGTATAGCCATACCAATTAGTACTTTCGCTTTTCTTCTAGGATATCCTTTCCTAGGTGCTTCCTCGAACCAGAAGGTCTTAACGTCTCTAAGCTTACCATGCCTATCAACTATTGCTAGGTTTATTCTATCAACATTAACATCAACACCACCATAGAGCCTACCATAGTTCCTCCTATACCTAGTCATATGCCTATAGTAGAAGTCTATTGGTATCGTTAGCTGTATTTCACCGTGAACCCACACATCTCCCTTCCTAACACCATAGTCCTTGACAACCACTCTGCCTGTATGCTTCCGCTTCTCCTCAAGAACCTTACCAAGTAAAACTCTATAGTTCTTGGGTATTGCCGGTTTAATGATAACTCTGCCATTCTCTTTATTATAGTCTATTGTCGTTATGTAAAAGCTGTAATTGTCTTTGAGGGTTATATTTCTCACGGGATACTCCTTCTCACTTTGCTGAAACATTAACCAGTTTCCTAGCTCTACTTCTTTGAAGTCCACTCCTAGTTGTCTACAAGACTCGTAGATTCCACGTACAAGAGTAATAACTCCATCAACATACCTACGATTAGGCATCATCTCATAGATTATCTTCCTGAAAGTGTTTTTCCAGCTAATATCAGTAGCAGGCAGTATGGGTGTTTGCCTAGCTAAATCAAGCATTCTATGAGTAGCAATCTTAAACAACCATGCAGTACTAAGCAGTCGTTTAGCCTCTTCACCATCAACATTAAACGGTAGTGTAAGCGTTATGTAGCTCATATTGGGGAATCCCCAACAAAACTTATAACCTCTAGAAGGCTATGAATCTAATTGATGACTTCGGGGTTCCCGAGGGGAGCCCCCAGCTCCCGTAGGCGGCCCCGACGGGGACCGTGATGAACCTAACCGTGCCCGACACGGAATGCTACAATTCGATACATGAAGGCACGGTTAAGGTGAACGGCTTGGTGGGTAACTCTCTACAGGTTTTTCAGCAGCCTGGCGATGCCCCTGAGCGTATATTCGTCGGGGAAGGGGGGTCTGAAGCCAAGTTTCTCCTCCACAACCCTGGCCGTGGAAGGACCTATCGCTATCAGCCGTTTATGGAGATCCCTTTCCCCGAGGCCAATCGACAGGGCTGCGTTGACGAGGGTTGCAGCTACAAGGGGGCTGGTGAGGACGGCTACCATATCCTTGTTCTCAACTAGTAGTCTGGCCGCCCTCCCCGCCGCCTCAGGATCCGGGTCGGCGTCATACACGTGTATGTCGTCGACATCCACTCTGCAGTCATTAAGTATCCTGACTACATCCTTGAGTCCCCTCTTCGAGCGTGCCAGCACGACGCTCCTAGGCTTCCGGCGGCACAGCTCCACGCCTAGAGCTTCACCCGTATGCGGCTTGGCCTCCAGATCGGGCTTCAGTCCCCATTTCTCGAGTTCACGGGTCGTGGCGGGGCCTATGGAGGCCAGCTTCAGGCTCCGGTGCATCACCAAGTCTGAGACCAGGCCGTGGAGCGTCTTGAGGACAACGCGTACACCCACGCTGCTGGTAAACGTCAGGTAATCGGGCGGTTTTCTGGAGAGCTTTTCATCGAGGAGCCTTATCCCCTCCTCTAGGGGTGTTAGCCTGATTACAGGGATTTGGAGAACCCTGAATCCAGCCCTCCTTAGGGCCTCCGCCCCGCCCTTTTCCGGAGGGCCCAGAAGTAGCAGCGTCAGCTCAGCCGCCAAAGCTTCTCCCTCAAGGTCACGGTCTTCCCCACCACTATTACTGCAGGCGGCTTCACCCGGGCCCGCCGCGCCTTCTCGACAATGTCGCCCAGCGTCCCCACAACTACTCGCTGCTCCTCTGTAGTCCCATTAACGATGATCGCCACAGGCTCCTCGGACCCCCTGACACGGCGTACCTCCTCCACGATTTCCTCCAGCCTTGACACGCCCATCAGTATAACCAGCGTGTCGGTTGCTTCTGCTAGCTTGGCGTAGTCGACCGCCCGCCTCTTCTTCTCCCTAGCCTCCATGCCAGTCGCAATAGCCACCGTCGAGGCGAGGCCCCGGTTGGTCACGGGTATTCCGGCGTAAGCCGGCACCGCTATGGCGCTGGTGACGCCGGGGATCACCACGCATTCAATGCCGTGCTGGGCCACATACATGCACTCCTCCTCGCCACGCCCATACAGGTAGGGATCTCCTCCCTTGAGCCTGACAACAGTCTTTCCCTCCAAGGCCTTCTCCACGAGGAGCCTGTTGATCTCGTCCTGGGTCAGGGTGTGCCTGCCCGGAGCCTTGCCTGCATAGATTAGCTCGCATCCCGGCCTCGCTTCACGGAGCAGCTCGGGGGAAACTAGACGGTCATAGACGATCACGTCGGCCCCCTTCAATGCCTTCAGGCCCTTCAACGTTATGAGTTCCGGATCTCCCGGCCCGGCACCAACTATCACGACTCGGCCCTTCATAAGAGGCCCCTCCCCTGCTCCCTGAGAAGCCTGGCTACCCTCTCGCCCAGTTCTTCGGGACTTTCCGGGTCGCCCTCCTCGACTATGTAGATCATCTTTTCGCCGCCGGGGCTTGCCAGGCCTGCTCTCATGATGAGCCTATCGCTGGCCAGCTCGGCGTATCCGCCTAGAGGCACGTGGCACCCTCCGCCCACCGATGCGAGGAATGCCCTCTCGGCCCTCGCCTCCACCATTGTTTTGAGGTCGCTGATCTCGGCTAACGCTTCTAACAACTGCTGGTCACTCCGCCTGGCATAAACGGCTATTATTCCCTGTGCCGGTGCGGGCACAACCTTTTCCGGTGAGAGCCTGGCGTAGTCCACCTTTAAGCCGAGTCGGACTATGCCTGCTTCGGCCAGCACTATGGCGTCGTACAGCCCCTCCCTGAGCTTCCTCAGCCTGGTGTCAACGTTGCCTCTCAGCGGCTTAACCTGGAGGTCCGGCCTCAGGTGTAGGATCATGGCTTTTCTCCTGGCGCTGCTCGTGCCTATAACTGCTCCGGGTGGCAGATCATGAAGCTCCTTGCCAGCCTCCCTGGATACGAGGACGTCGTAGGGAGGGTCCCGGGGCAGTACTGCCGCTAGTGTGAGCGCCTCTGAGACTTTGCTAGGCACATCCTTCAGGCTGTGGACAGCTACGTCGGCCTTCCCGTCGACTACTGCCTTGTTAACCTCCTTCTCGAATATACCCTTGGCCCCGATCTCGGTGAAGGGGAGGTCCCTGTAGATGTCGCCAGTGGTCTTGACAGTTTTAACTACTATCTCGGCATCTGGGAACCTTCGAAGCAGGGCTGCTATGAAAAGGTTGACCTGGGCAAGGCTGAGCCTGCTGCCTCTTGCAGCTATTCTGATCTTCAGCGCCAATCAGGACCCCCTCATGGCCTTGAAGGCTTCCTCGAGGGCCGTCAGTGTTTCCTCAACCACTCCTCTATCGTGGGCTGCGCTGGTGAACATGACTTCGAACTGGCTAGGCGCCGTGAAGACTCCCCGCCTCAGCAGCTCCCTGTGTAGCCTGAGGTAGGACTCCTTATCGGCTTTAGACGCTGATTCATAGTCTACAACTTCCCCGGCAGTGAAGAATATGTGTGCCATACTGGCTATGTGGCTAACCCAGTGGTCGTAACCGTATCTGCCAGCCAGGTCCTCCAACGCCTCGGCCAGCTTCTTGGCGGCATAGTTGGCGACCCTGTATGGCTCACCGGTCTCCAATAGTTTGAGTGTAGCTAGACCCGCCGCCATGGCTACGGGGTGAGCGTTGAATGTTCCTGCGTTGAACACCTTGCCGCTGGGCGTTATCCTCTCCATGATCTCCTCCGGTGCCAGCACAGCGCCTATCGGGAAGCCGCCGCCTATGATCTTACCCAGCGTCGTTATGTCCGCTTTGACTCCGAAGTACTCCTGTGCCCCGCCCAGGGAGAGCCTGAACCCTGTTATGACCTCGTCTAGTATCAGGAGCACGTCGTGATGGTCTGCCAATCTGCGGAGTTCTTGGAGGAACCCCTTGCGGGGCAGGATGAGGCCATAGTTGCCTACAACGGGCTCCACGATGATGGCAGCTACTTTGTCTTCGTGTTTCTTCAGTATCCTCTCCACGGAGTCGGGATCGTTGTACCTGGCTACCAGCGTTCTTCCTGCCACGGCCTCAGGTATGCCCTCTGACTTGGGGACGCCGAAGTGGCTTGCAGCGCTACCGGCGCCCACTAGGAGGTAGTCGTGGGCTCCGTGGTAGCATCCCTCGAACTTTACGATGAGGTCCCTGCCAGTATGAGCCCTGGCTAGCCTCACGGCCAGCATTGTTGCCTCGGTCCCTGAATTGACGAACCTCACCATATCTGCTGAGGGGTAGTGTTTGAGGATGGTCTCTGCTAGGAGGATCTCGGTCTCGGCTGGTGTGCCGTAGAGCCACCCTTTCTCCAGCTGCTCCTCCACCGCCTCGAGGACCTTGGGATGCCTATGGCCGAGTATGAGGGGCCCGTAGGCTAGCACGTAGTCTACGAACTTCTCGCCGTCCACGGTGTAGAGGTATGCTCCCTCGGCCCTCTCTACATAGAATGGGTGAGGCTTAACGGCGGCCCTGACTGGGCTGTTGACTCCTCCCGGAAAGATCCTCTGTGCCCTCTCGTAAAGTCTCTTAGAGTTCCTCCATTCCAAGCTTTCTCACCACCTATAGTGCTAGAAGGGTGACTCCTCCCTGAGCCATAGGGCCGCATCTACGGCGTAGTACGTGATTATTATGTCGGCTCCAGCCCTCTTGATGGCTGTGAGGGTCTCCATGACGACGCGTTTCTCTTCCAGCCAGCCCTTCTCGGCGGCTGCTTTGATCATGCTGTACTCACCGCTGACACTGTAGGCTGCGAGGGGGTAGTGGGGGTAGGTGTCCTTAACGAGCCTGATCACGTCTAGGTAGGCCAGAGCGGGTTTCACCATGAGTATGTCTGCCCCCTCCTCCACGTCTAGGCTTGCCTCCTTGATGGCCTCCAGGGCGTTGCGGGGATCCATCTGGTAGGATCTCCTGTCGCCGAAGCCTGGTGCTGAGTGGGTTGCGTCCCTGAAGGGCCCGTAGAAGCTGGAGGCGTATTTGACCGCATAGCTCATTATCGCGACGTCCTTGTATCCCTCGCTGTCCAGCGCCCTTCTTATCGCCTGAACCATGCCGTCCATCATGCTGGATGGAGCCACTATGTCTGCGCCCGCCTCGGCATGGGACACCGCTATTTTGCCGAGGATCTCTATTGTTTCATCGTTGTCGACTGCCCAGCACCCTTCCTCGCCGAGGCCGCAGTTCTCCCCCACCTTTACTATGCCGCAATGTCCGTGGCTAGTGTACTGGCACATACACACGTCTGTCGCTACCAGGAGGCGGGGGCCGTAGGCCTCCTTGAGAAGCCTTACAGCCTTCTGCACGACACCATTCTTGTCATAGGCTGAGGAGCCCTTCTCATCCTTGTATGCCGGTATGCCGAACAGCAGGACTGACCTGACGCCCAGGTCGTAAGCCTTGGAGACGGCTTCGACGACCATGTCGACGGGGTATCTGTAGTATCCTGGCATCGAGGGTACTGGTTTGGGCTCGCGGGCCTTCTCGGCAACGAAGACTGGTAGCATGAAGTCTTTGGGGGTCAGCGTGGTCTCGGCCACAAGGTCTCTTAAAACCTTTAGTCTGCGAAGCCTCCGGGGCCTAAGGTTCGGGAAGCTCATGACTGCTCTCCTCCAAGGATTTTAAGCATGAGTTTGAGACGGGCGAAGTCGCCCCTCTCAGCCGCCTCACGGGCGGCGCTGAAAACCGGCTGTAAGACCTTTCTCACAATGGATCTGCTCATCGCCTCGACTATGAAACTGGCTCCGTCGGGGGCGGCGCCCCTGGAGCTGAGGGCCTGGAGGGCCCTTTCCAGCTCCCTCTTCCTGATGCTCTCGGCTCTCTCCATAATCCTAGCTAGAACCTCGTCGGCAGCCCTTCTTCTAACGAGTCTCCTGAAGAGCTGGACCTCTTCCTCAACTATACGTTCAACCCTAGGAATTTCGGCCTCCCTGAGCCTTCTGTTCTTCTCTGCTATGGGCTTCAGGTCGTCTATCCACCGTGTCGAGACCCTGCTGGACCCCTCTACTGCTGGTGGCATGGAGATATCGATCACTAGGAGGCCTTGCCTCGCGTATAGGTCGAGCATGTCACGGCTCAGCACAGGACCGCTTACCGCTACTAGGATAACGTCGGCTTCTCCCAGAAGCTTGGGAAGCATGTCTAAGCCGCCCCACTCCGCGTCCAGCATCTCCGCGAGTCTCTTCGCCTTACCGGGCGTTCTGTTGACAACGATGAGTCTGCCAGGCTTCTGCTTGGCTACGGCTTCGGCCATTATGGCTGCAGCCTCTCCTGCACCCACTATAACTACCGTACGGCCCTCCAGGCCCCCCATTTCCTCCGATGCGAGTCTGGCTGCCACCAACGGGATGCTGACCGCGCCGGCAGATATTCTGGTCTCCCTCCTAGCCCTCTTCCCGGCCACCACTGCTCTATGGAAGAGGAGCCTGAGGTACGGGTCCAGGGTACCGCGCCTGGCTGCCTCCTCAGCTGCCTGCCTAACCTGGGCCAATATTTCGTTCTCACCAACCATGAGGGACTCGATGCCTGAGGCGACGCGGAAGAGGTGGCGTACAACATCATCGCCGTGCAGTATGGCTGCGCATTCTAACGGGTCCATGCCGGTCTTATTGATGAAGAACTCGCTTATCATGGAGACTACGCCTTCAACCTCCTCGCCATACCAGTACAGCTCTACCCTATTGCAGGTCGAGAGTACCACTAAGCCAGGCGCGGCGCCGGAGAGGGTTGAGTAGATCTCGTCGAGCCCCGGGGAGGAGAGTGTGCGGACGGCGTCAAGACTACATGTTTTGTGGTTGATCAGCACGGCATGGTACAGTTGTTCTGGGGCCATAGCGCCCCGGGGCTCCGGCTCCAATGGTTTTTCCCTGGCTCTAAATGATAAGTTTGTTTTAAAATGATTAATCTTTATGCAACATATTCGAATATATACAGGGTATTTATCATATGTTTCAATATTTATTAAATAACAACTACGAACCCCCTGAGGGACGGTAAAGTGAAGGTTGTGCTGGTGCACCACGCTGTTGCTGAGATACCGCCACAACTAGAACTGCTCTGCTCCAAGGTTGCAGAGGTCTTGGGCGTTGAGGTGGTGGCAACCGATCTCGGGAAAGCCTGGGACGTCGTAGACCGGGGGGACGCAGTATTTGGGCTCTTCGTGTATGAGGCAAGCCACGCTGGCCAGGCGAAACGGCTGGCCTTTAAGAAGGGTGCCTCGTGGTTGGGGGTGGTTCCCCCGTGGCTTATAGCTGGTGCTGTCCTTAGGGAGGCTGCCCTCCATGGAGCTCGCCGCGTATTATTAGTATCGCATAGGTCGAAGAGCCGAACCGGGAGGCAGCTGGCTAAGATCGAGGAGATCATCGATATGGTTAGGAGCCACGGGATCGAGGCGGACCATGTTTTCCTCGGTGACCATGTAGGGTGGGTTGAAGCGGATCTGGTTTTTCCTCTAACCGTGTTTAGGGGCTGGACCTGGGAGAACGCGTGTCGCTTGGCCGGCAGACCGGGGTCCAAAAGGTGTGCTCCTCCTCTAATAGAGGGTTTCTGGAGGGTTTTTGTGGGCTGGATCGTTAGCTCTCTACGGCCCTGCTGTCAATGATCTCCTTGGCCCTCATCCAGGCCTCATCGGCTCTGCCCTGTCTGGCGAGGTTCCTGAGTTTCTGGTCGTCAGCCAGCTCGAAATATATGGGGAACCGTTTCTTGGGACTACTTATCACTGTTTTCATGTATTCTTTTGCCCGGCCCATGACATCCATAAGTGTTCTAAGCTCTATGTCGTTTTGAAGCATCTCCTTTATCCGTTCGGTGGCAAGCCTGGCCACGACGCCGGCTTTGCCCTCTGTGGTGACGGCCACCCTTATACCGTCGACCTCTGTTTCAAAGGGTACCACTATGTCGGTGTCGGAGGCGTCCGTCGCGTTGTTAACAAGCTTCCCGAGTCTCCTGGCCAGCTGGGAGATCCTGCGGTTAAGCTCCAGGTTGTCGGTGGCCAGCACTATTATATGGGCCCACTCGATCAGGCTTTCCAGCCTCTCAGGGTTAGATGCGTCGATCTGGACCAGCTGGAGGCGGGGCTCCTTCTTTGCAGCCTCTCTAAGGCTGGGGGAGAACTCCTTGCTGACCACACGGACGTTTGCGCCAGCCTCCAGGAACTTTAGGGCTCTCCTAGTGCCGACGTTACCGCCACCTATGATTAGTATATTGCGGCCATTCATCTCTATGTACAGTGGGATCCTCAACTCTGCTCTACCCTCTCTATCCAGGGACTCTTCACTAGAAGGGATGTACATATGGCGGTGTTGTCGACTATCTCTACGATCCTGAGGCAGTCTTCGATCTTAGATATGAAGTACATGGCTTCAGGTGAGGCCACCCTTTTGGCCTCTTGGAGCTTAGCTTTCATATCGCTTATGCCCTTGAAGCATTCCAGTATCCTCTTGGTGCTTGA
>WAQK01000096.1 GCA_015520265.1 Pyrodictiaceae archaeon
CTCGTAAACGCGGCTGGCGAAGCATACTACGGGTTCTGGTACCACGCCGGCTTCTACGCCGGTAAGCTGGCAGTGCAGAACCTATCCAGCATGCTGAGGGTTAGAGACCCTGTCCAGCTGCTCAAAGCAATACTAACATTTGTCGAAAAAATGGGCTGGGTGGAGGAGTGGAGCCTGGTGGAGTTCGACCCCCAGAAAGGTAACCTCATGGTCTCGGCCAAGGGCAACCAGGAGGTCAAATATAAGAGGACAGACAAACCCGTCTGCTACCTATCGGCAGGCCTCCTGGCAGGCATAGCTACCGAGATCACAGGCAGGGAGACCCACGTCAAGGAGATACGGTGCCAGGCCCGCGGAGACCCTGAATGCCTATTCGTGTCGGTCCAGCACCATAGAAGGTCCTAGGAGAGGCAGGGTGAGCCGGAATAGTCCCGGCCACTCCTGGCCGCAGCCCATTTTATGAGGGGCTTAATCAGGCTTCTAAGCTCCTCGCCCTCACGGGTCAGGGCGTACTCGACCCTGGGAGGGGTCTCCGGGTAAACCCTTCTCTCCACTAGTCCAGCAGCCTCCAGCTCTCTAAGCCTGGCGGACAGGGTTTTGGGCGTGATCCCAGGGAGGGATCTGAGGATCTCGTTGAACCGTGCTCTACCCTTATTGCCTACAACGGCTATGACGAGCAGGGCCCACCTCCTGCTAATAACGTCCAGCACCCCCTCCAACGGGCAGAGGCACCCGGCCTGTTTCTCCACAGCCGCTCTCCTCCCGGAAACCTGGTATCCACAGCGAAACTGCACGATATAATAGTTTCGAAAGTATACCAGGTTTCCAGGTGAAACCTATGGGCCACCGCATAGAGGTGTTCGTCTCCAGCTGCCCCCTCTGCCGGGAAGCGGTTGACATCGTGAGGGCGGCGATGTGCCCGGAGTGCAGGCTGGAGGTCTACAACATACTGGAGAAGCCGGAGTACATGGAGAAGGCTAGGCAGTACGGGATCCGCGCAGTCCCGGCCATAGTTATAGACGGGGAGAAGAGGTTCGAGGGAGCTCCGAGCCTGGAGGAGGTGAAACGGGCGCTAGGAACCATCTAGCCCGGAGCCGCGGAGCCACTCCACGGTTTTTTCCAGCCCCATCTTCAGATCGGTGAGAGGCTCCCATCCCAGCAGGCGGCGGGCCCTGGATATGCTGGCCCTGCTGTGCCTGATGTCGCCGGGCCTAGGATCGCTGTGGACAATGGGGGACCTGGACCCGGTAACCTCCAGCACCATCTCTGCGAGACGCTTTATGGTTATAGAGACGCCGGTCCCGATGTTGAAGGCCCCTCCGGCGTCGGACTCGAGGGCGGCCAGGTTGGCGCGGGCCACGTCGGCCACGTAGACGAAGTCCCTGGTCTGCTCCCCGTCTCCGTGGATGGTTAGGGGCTCGCCCCGTAGGGCGGCTGTTAGGAACTTGTAGACTACGCCAGCATAGGGCCCGCCCCTCATGCCGGGCCCGTACACGTTGAAGTAGCGGAGCGCCACGGTGGAGAGGCCCTTCTCCTCCCTGTAGGCGTGGACAAGGGCCTCGCCGGAGAGCTTGGATGCCCCGTAGATGTTGATGGGCCTCAGCGGCGCCTCCTCGGTTATCGGCAGGACCTCCTGCTCCCCGTAGACGGCGCAGCTGGAGGCGTAGACCACCCTTCCCACACCGTGCCTGTAGGACTGCTCCAGCACGTTGAGGGTTCCAAGAACGTTGGTCCGCAGGGTGCTCCACGGGTCCTCCCTCGCCTCGTCAACGCTCACTATGGCGGCGAGGTGCACCACGTGGTCAACGCCTCTCAGCGCCCTGGCCAGCGTCTCCCTGTCGGCCACGTCGCCCACGACGAGCTCGGCGCCCTCAGGCACGTTGCTCCTGCTACCCGAGTACAGGTTGTCTAGGACTACGACTCTGTAGCCCCTATCAAGGAGGAGTCTCGCCGTGTGGCTCCCTATGAAGCCGGCGCCGCCCGTAACCAGAACCACGCTGCTAGGCATGGCCTAGGACCTCCCCTCCACTTAGAAGGGCATACTCAAGTATGGGGTCAACTATTTTATAGTATTTCCCGGATTTCTCCACGAACCCGTACTTCTCCAACTCTTTCAAGTACCGGGTAAACTGATTGTTAGCTAAGCCCATGCCCAGGACACCCTCCAGAGCACTCTTAGCCTCACTCCAAGTCATAGGAGTTCCTGCCAGGCTCCTAAGCAAAGCCATGTATCTGGGCCAGGCAACCCTCTAATTTAATGCTTTCCCCTAGCCCGCCAGGAAATCCAGGATCAATCCCATCGACACTAGGAGTCCTACGGCCAGGTTCAGGTTGAAGGCCTTGGGGATGTTGGAGAGGCTTCTCCGCACGAGGAGGTGCTGGTAGAGTATGAGGGCCGACGCAGCCAGCGTGGAGGCCCAAGCAGCAGGGCCGAACCCGTAGCCCAGCCCTCCAGCCAAGAAGAGGGCCACGGCGGCGGAGTGCATTACCGCGGCAGAGGCTAGGGCGCCGCGGGTCCCGAGCTTGGCCGGTATGCTTCCCAGCCCCTGGCGGCGGTCGAACTCCTCATCCATTATGCTGTAGACGACGTCGAACCCGGCGACCCAGAGGGTCACAGCTACCACGTAGGTCCAGGGGACCGACGCCAAGGCCTCGGCGAGGCTCCGGGCCTCGTCGCCCGACGCGGCGACGGCGCCGCCTAGCACGGCGAGCCCCAGGGTTAGGCCCAGGTGGATGTGGGGGAGCCAGTGCACCCTCTTGGCGTGGGGATAGGTCATGGCGACGAGCCAGACCAGCGGGCTGAGGAGCAGGGCGTAGATGTTCAGCATGGCCGCGGACAGGTAGTATAGGGCTGAGCCAGCCACCACCAGGAGCCACGCGTCCCTCAGCGAGACCGCGCCCACCACGAGGGGCCTGTGCCTGGAGCGCGGGTTCAGCCTATCTATGTCGAGGTCGGCGATGTTGTTGTAGCTCATAGCCGCAGTCCTGAGGCCCAGCAGCGCCAGGGCTATCCACATGTAGTCCGCCGTGCTGCAAGGGTAACGGGAGAGCAGGGCGCCAACATAGGCGAAGGGCAGGCTGAACAGGGTGTGCTCCACCCTGACAAGCCGGGCCAGCGCCCTGAGCCTCGAGCTCCTCGAAACCCTGCCGGGGTCCCACGAAGCCAAGCCCGCAGCCCCGCCCCCGAGGGTTACGTGTGGGAGGTTTAAACGACATCGCATCCTCGGAGGCTAGACGTCGCAGGTTGGGCAGCCTCCCGCGTAGTTCTCGGCCGCCGCCACCAGCTCTCTCTTCCCGATCCTCAGCTTCACCGGTATGGCCTTCTCCATCCCCACATGCCTGGGCCTGGCCCTGAGCGCCTCCCTCAGCGTCCCGGTCTCCAGGACCTGTCGTGGCCTGCTCTTATCCCTGTAGATGGTTATCCCCTTGCAGCCCAGCCTCCACGCCAGCATGTAGACCCTCCACACGGTCTCCGGCGGCTCGTCGTGCCTCAGGTTCACCGTCTTGCTCACAGCGTTGTCGGTCCACCTCTGGAACGCCGCCTGGATCCTGACGTGCCACTCGGGGTCTACGTCGTGGGCCGTGGGGAGGAGGCTCTGCAGGTCCTCGGGGGCCCCCTCCACGCCCCTGACGCCGCCCCTCTCGGCCAGCCTCCACAGGAGGTCGGGGCTGAGCATGCCTCTCCTCCTCAGCTCGGCCAGCAGGTGCTTGTTGGCCTCCAGGAACCTTCCGACACTGGTGTTCCTCAGGTAGACGAGGGCGTAGAAGGGCTCTATCCCCGAGTTCACCCCCGCTATGATGCTGATGCTCCCGGTGGGCGCTATGGTGGTCACCGTGGCGTTCCTGTAGCCGTGGCGGCGGCCCAGCCTCCTAACCCTCCCCCAGTCGACCCGGGGCCTCTCCCCCACTATCC
>WAQK01000097.1 GCA_015520265.1 Pyrodictiaceae archaeon
AGGTCGTCGGGCTGGTTCCTGTAGTGCGCCAGGACGTAGATGCCGAAAAGCTGTCTGAGGGTCTCCTCGCCCTCCGGGCTGAAGAGCCACCCGGGGTCCAGTTTCAGGTACTCGAGGCGGCCCTCCTTGATCGCCTCTATGTCCTCCTCGCTAAGCTCGGCTGGCTCGGCGTCCAGCATGAGGGTATCGAACTGCCACCGCTCGATGGGGTCGTCCTTGGCGTAGCGTATGGGTTCCTCCATCTCGTACTGGTATAGCCTTGTCTTGGGGTCCTCGCGCAGCGCCGTCATGAACCTGACGGAGAAGCCCCTGCCGGCACCCTCGTATCCGTGGATCGTGGTGGCGAAGATTATCCTCCTGTGCTTCCTCCAGAGGGTGTGGAGCATGGGTATCGGTATGCCTGCCGCCTCGTCCACGGCTACTATGTCGGCCGAGAGCTTGGAGACCACGTAGGGCTCCCAGTACTCTATGCTGAACCTGTCGCCCTGGAGCTCGATGATCCTGCCTCCCCTCTTGACGGGCTTCACCTTGAGGTCCAGGGTCTCAGCCGCCTTCATGGCCAGCTCCATGAGGCTCTGCACACTGCTGGGCGAAGGGGCGGTGACGAGGACCCTTACCCGGTGCTTGACCTTGCGGAGCTCGGAGATCAGGCCTACGAGCCCTATGCCCACTGCACAGGACTTGCCCCTGCCCCTGTCGGCCGTAAGCACGATAGCGAACCTTTTGCCCTTAGGCTTCTCCACCAGATTCTCCAGCAGCCTTATGGCGTTGACCTGGTCCTGGGTGAGCGCCAGCTTGTAGAGTTCCCTGGGGAACAGGCTCTTCTTGGGAGGCTCCACCTTCCTCTTGGATATCTCCTTTGCCTCGTAGTCCTGCGCCTTGACTATCCTCTTTTCGTCCATGTCGTAGATGAAGATCCCGGGGTGCTCCTGGAGCTTCCTCTTGAACCAGGATATGAAGATGTGCCTGGGCTCAGGGTGCCTGGGAACCGTTAGGCCCAGCTTGAAAAGGGTGCGCGCCTCGTCCCAGCTGTACCAGTTGGGCGCCACCAGGATTATGAAGCCGCCTCCTCTAACTATGCCGACCAGCCTGCCCACATCGTTGGGCTTTAGGTCCCTGGTGAGATCCAGTACGAGGCCGTCGAAGGTGGTGCCTAGATATCTCTCGCTCTCCTCGTACCTGGCGATCTGGACGGATACTCGTTTCCTCTTGGAGGCCTTCGCCATCTGCTTAACTATCTCCTTCATCAGCTTGGCCTCGACGAACTCATCGTGGTAGACGTAGAGCACCCGGGGTTGCTCGCCCTGAACCCTCCTGAATACCAGGCCCAAGTACTGTAGGGCCCTGCCCACAGCTACGCCCAGCTCCGCAGGGTCGCTTCCAGCCACCACGAGCATCCTCCTATGGTTCTCCCTGGCAGCCCTCTCCAGACTCTTCCTAATCTTCCTCAGAAGCCTGATGTAGGATGAGGGTAAATACCTCTCGAACTCCTCCACAACCCGCTTCGCCTCAGCCTCGATTACCTCCCTTGACACACCGCATCACCCACAACCCGCTGTAGGTTCGCAGGGAGGCGGCCGTAAGGCTACAACCTTCCTGCTTACCCGGGGCAGGAAAACTATGGGGGTTGGCCAAATATATTGGATTCGTAAAAACGAGTAGAGGGCAGTGCTAGAGGACCATGCGTTTGAGCTCTTTGGCTAGTCTCTCGTATCTCGCTATGTCCTCCTTGGTCAGGCTGGGTGGTATGGCTTCCAGGGCTTTCTCGAAGTGCTTCATGGTTACTGGGCGTACCTTTAGTTCCTCTCTCAGTGCCGTCATGGCGGCTTCTCTGCAGACGGCCTCTATGTCGGCGCCTGTGTAGCCCTCCGTCATCTCGGCCAGCTTCTCCAGGTCGACGTCCTCTGCCAACGGCATCTTCCTGGTGTGGATCTTGAAGATCTCCATCCTCGCCTGCTTGTCTGGTGGGGGTACGTAGATGAGTCTGTCGAACCTGCCGGGCCTCAGGAGGGCCGGGTCCAGTATGTCGGGCCTATTAGTAGCCGCTATTACCACCACGTTGGAAAGCGGCACTATGCCGTCCATCTCTGCTAGCAGCTGGTTCACCATCCTGTCGGTCACGCCGCTGGTGTCGTGCCTGTAGCCCCTGGCTGGCGCTATGGCGTCGATCTCGTCGAAGAACACTATGGTTGGAGCCACCTGCCGCGCCCTACGGAATATCTGGCGTATAGCTTTCTCGCTTTCTCCGACCCATTTGCTCAGGATCTCGGGCCCCCTGACCGCTATGAAGTTGGCGCCGCTCTCCGTGGCGGCTGCCTTGGCCAGGAGAGTCTTACCTGTCCCGGGTGGGCCGAAGAGCAGGATGCCCCTAGGCGGCCTCACACCCATCTGCTCGAAGATCTTGGGGTACTTGAGGGGCCACTCCACAGCTTCTCTGAGCGCCTGCTTTGCCTCCTTGAGCCCGCCTATATCGTCCCACCTGACCTCGGGGACCTCGATGTAGATCTCCCTGATGAGGCTGGGCTGCACGTACTTCATGGCTTCGAGGAAGTCCTTCATGGACACCTTGAGTTCTCTGAGCTTCTCGGCTGGAATGGTTTTGGAGAGGTCTATCTTGCCCTCCTTGACGAACCTTCTCAGAGCGCTCATGGCGGCCTCCTTGGCCAGGGCAGCCAGGTCTGCGCCTGTGTAGCCGTGGGTCATCTCGGCCAGCTTTTCGAGGTCCACATCGTCTGCCAGCGGCATGTTCCTGGTGTGCACCTGTAGTATCTCCTTCCTGGCCCTCTTGTCCGGCGGCCTGATCTCTATCTCCCTGTCGAACCTGCCAGGCCTCCTCAGGGCCGGGTCGACGGCTTCTGGCCTGTTGGTGGCCCCGATAACTATGACCCTGCCCCTCTCCTTGAGGCCGTCCATGAGGGTGAGGAGCTGGGCTACAACCCTTTTCTCCACCTCGCCGACGACCTCCTCCCTCTTCGGCGCTATGGCGTCGATCTCGTCGATGAATATAATCGCCGGCGCATTCTCCTCTGCCTCCTTGAATATCTCTCTGAGCCTCTCCTCGCTCTCGCCGTAGAACTTGCTCATTATCTCGGGGCCGTTTATCGTGATGAAGTAGGCTCCTATCTCGTTGGCTAGGGCCTTGGCTAGGAGGGTCTTGCCGGTGCCCGGAGGCCCGTAGAGCAGGATGCCCTTAGGGGGCTCTATGCCTAGGTGCTTGAAGAGCTCTGGGTGCTTCATGGGTAGCTCCACTATCTCTCTGATCTTCTCCTTGGCCTCCTCCAGGTCGCCTATGTCCTCCCATGTGACCCTGGGCACCCCCCTCGCCCGTATGGCCTCCTCCCTGACGGGCTTCTCGCTGATCGACACCTCGGTGGCGTTGGTCACGTATACGTGCTGGGTGGGCTGGGTGGATGTGACTATGAATCTGAGGCCGGAGCCGAAGATGGGCACTATTACGGCCTCTCCCCTTGACACTGGCTTCCTTAGAAGGTACTGTTTAACGTAGTCTACGAAGTCGCTGCTGAACCTTATCGGCTCGGTCGGGGCCAGGACCACCTTGGTGGCTGGCTCGACCCTGGCCTTCCTGACGGTCACCTCGTCTCCGACGCCCACGCCTATGGCTTGGCGCATGAGGCCGTCGATCCTTATGATCCTGCGGCCCTCGTCGTCGGGGTAGGCTGGCCACACCTGGGCTATGGTGACACCGCGGGGCCCCTCGATCTCGACGAAGTCGCCGGTCGACACTCCTAGCTCGGCCATGGTCTTCCTGCTTATCCTGGCTATCTTCCTTCCCACGTCCCTGTGCTTCGCCTCCTCTACTCTGAGTCTAGTGTCGGATGGCAAGCGTGATCACCTGGTGGAATACCTGTTTTTGGAGTTTATTTATATTTGGATACCTGTTCGATAAACCAAATACATATATTCATCAAACTATTCTAATTCTCCTCTGGCGAGCCCTGGGCGAAGGGGGTGATGAGGTGTGGTGGAGAGGATAAGGACAGGCATACCTGGGATGGACGAGATCCTTAACGGAGGGATACCCAAGAGGAACGTAGTACTCCTGGCAGGAGGGCCAGGCACAGGTAAGAGTATCTTCGGCCAGCAGTACCTGTGGAACGGGCTCCAGATGGGTGAGCCCGGCGTCTTCGTGGCGCTGGAGGAGCATCCAGTGCAGGTCAGGATCAATATGGCCCAGTTCGGCTGGGATGTGAGGAAGTACGAGAAGGAGGGCCTGTTCGCCATGGTGGACGCCTTCACCGGCGGCATAGGTGAGGCCGCCAAGCGGGAGCGCTACGTAGTGCGGGACCCTACCGATATAGGGCTCCTCATAGACACCCTCAGGGACGCTATAAGGGATACGGGTGCCCAGAGGGCTGTGATAGACTCCGTCTCGACCCTCTACCTGACGAAGCCAGCGGTGGCGAGGAGCGTTGTGATGCAGCTCAAGAGGGTTCTGAGCGGCATGGGCGCCACATCCATCCTGGTGTCACAGGTCTCGGTGACGGAGAGAGGCTTCGGGGGGCCCGGCGTGGAGCACGCTGCTGACGGAATCATAAGGCTGGACCTCGACGAGATCAACGGCGAGCTGAAGAGGAGCCTGATCGTCTGGAAGATGAGGGGAACAAGCCACTCGATGAAGAGGCACCCCTTCGACATAACCAGCAAGGGTATAGTAGTGTACCCCGACAAGGTGTTGAAGCTACAGGCTTGAGCTTTCTTCCCCAACGCCACGCTTTCTACGCCGGGCCAGCAGAGCTGCCGCTACCACGGTCATTGACGCAAGCGCTAGCAGCGTCATGTCGATGGCGTTACTGAGTGACCTGATTGTCGCCGTTCCCGTAGGTGCCGGTGTACTGGTTGTACAGGTTTCCGTCTGCTGTGAGACCACGACTTTTATTCCTTGAAGCTCGCCTAGCTTGAGAGCGGAAGGCTTTATGGAGACCACCGTGGAGTCGCCGGGTAAGAGTTCCACCCAGGCATCCAGAATCTGCTGGGCCAGCACGTTGGGATCATCCTCAATGTCGAGCAGGAACAGTAGTTTCTTCGACACATCGCTAACTAGGGATTTGATGAAGGGTTGGAGCAGGTTTAGAGAGGCTAGGCCTGGCAACGGGATTCTGGGGGTCTTCAGGCTGTAGGTCATTACCGAGCCCATTACATTGACCTCGATGCGCCCCTCAGAATCCACTGGTTCCAGATAGTCGAAGACAAGGCTCTCAGCGGCCCTAACCTCGTCTACTAGTAAGCGGAGAAAGTGTACCAATGGGTCGGGATTATAGGTGGCGCGCTGGTAGAGGAAGGGGATCTCGTAGATGAGGTCCACCAGTAACGCAACGTTGAGAAGCGGTTTCAGGGAGGCCGGCATGCCCTCCACAGCTATCCTCGTGGTTTCAAGCCACTCCAATCCTTTGACTAGTTTGTCGCCATTCGAAAGGTTTCCAGCGACCAGTGGTTTTCTAACATCGAGTATGGATAGATTCATTCCGCCTCTGCCTGGCTCGAAGAGGTCTGGAAGCAGGCTAGAGACCATGGAGCGGTTCTCGCTCGATTTCACTGCATCAAGGTCCAGTAGGAACTCGTAGTATGCAGTTATGTTAAACAGGTTCCCCCTACCCTTCTCCACCGTCACGTTTCTGTGAAGCAATTTGAACCAGTTCAGCCCCTCCCTGCCGAGTTCTTCGATGAGTACGAGCTTCTCTACGGGTATGTTTGTTGCGCGGTGCATGTTCCAATAAGTGATCGCTGTGCGTACTCTGGCTAGCCCCGTCCTCCGGGACACCGAGACGTTGATACTTCTCCAAGACGTGGTGTTTAAACGTGCTTCTCCCTGAATAACCAGGTGCTCACCATCGCAGAAATATTTGAATACCCAGAATATCGCTGTGCGCTGCGGTTTCGCTGACTCCTTGGACACTCTTAATGGGTACCGGAAAACCTCGGTCCTATTCTTGGCAACCGTCAGCTCCAGGCGTAGATGGTTGCCCCTATAAGAATAGGTCGCGGCAAGGGTGCCCCTAGTATAGTGATGTTTTCCCGGAACCATCAGCTGGCCGTGTGCCTCAACCACAACGGTGCGGTCGCCGAAGACCCACAGTTTCATGATCCCCTCTCCGGTACCCACAACGTGGAGGGAGGAGGCTATCAGCAGGAGCATAACCGCTGCGAGGCGGGCCTTATAGCTGGTTTTGGAGGGTCCAGGCACGGTGGTAAAGTGTTACCTTCAAAGGCAAATAAATGTGTATAAAGCTCTCCAGAACCTTGCGACTTTGCTGCCAAAAGACTGTGGGTGGGACTGCTTGGTGGTGGCTACTCACAGCGTCTCCATGGCTAGAACTGTGGGGACAGAATGCTTGGTCAGGGGTTGCCAGACTGCTGTATATCGTTCCATACTGTGGGGTATGTAGCAGCCCGGCAGCGTGCTGATGATGCCATGGGAGGTGCAGCCAAACTAAGCTATTTATCTAGTTGGTTGTCTATTATTCACGGAGCATCAGGGTTCGGTGGAAAGTTATGCGCGGCCTCTATATGCATGCCTGCCCTAACTGTGGAGGGATCGAGGGAGACGACAGGCTTCTCCAGGGGCTCCCCTGCCTGAGCTGCCTTCCACGCCCCGTGGGGAGGGCAGAGCCCGAAGAGATAGGCCGCACCCTCAAAGAGCGGGGCGTGCTTAAGGGTTACAAATTCATCCTGGAGCTGGAGAGGAGGTACCGGGAGATCGAGGAGCTGTTCAGACGAGCCGTGGGCGGCCGGATGTGGAGTGCACAGAGGACTTGGGTTAAGAGGGTTCTCCTAGGGAAGAGCTTCTCCATCATAGCTCCCACAGGGGTGGGTAAAACCACCTTCGGCCTGGTAATGGCCCTATACTACGCCTCCAGGGGGAAGAAAACCTACATAGTGCTTCCTACTACGCCTCTGGTGCTCCAGGCCGAGGAGAAGGCCCGTAACATGGCTGAGAAGGCCGGTGTCAAGGCTAGGATACTGGCGATACACGCCAAGCTCGCCAAGAAGCAGCGGGACGAGAGGCTGGAGGCCCTTGCCTCAGGCGACTTCGACGTGCTCATAACCACATCGAGGTTTCTGCAGGCCAGGTTCGACGAGGTCTCCGCCCACACCTACGCCTTCATATTCGTGGACGACGTCGATGCAGTGCTTAAGAGTTCAAAGAGCGTCGACCTCATATTAAAGCTGGTGGGCTTCACGGACGAGGACATAGAGCTGGGCGTCGAGGCCATAAGGACCAGGATCCAGTTGATGAGGAAGCTCTCCTCGGCCAAGTCGCGGGAGGAGCTGGAGGACGTTCAGAAGGCCTGGCAACACGTGGAGGAGAGGCTGAGGAAGGCTAGGAGGAGGGCTAGGAGCATACTAGTGGTGTCGAGCGCGACGGGAAGGCCCAGGGGTGCCAGGGTCAAGCTCTTCAGGGAGCTGCTCGGCTTCGAGGCGGGCTCCAGGTCCGAGATACTTCGCAGGATCATAGACACCTACTATATCCCAGGGCCGGAGGGTCTGGAGGAGGCTGTGGCTCGGATAGTTGAAAGGCTAGGGACAGGCGGCCTCGTATATGTGCCTGTTGATCGGGGGATAGAGTACGCCGAGCAGCTGGCAGAGTATCTTAGAAGCAGGGGGATTAAGGCCGAGGCGTTCCACTCCAAGAAGCTGAAGGCCCTCGACCTATTCGTGGAGGGCGATGTCGACGTGCTGGTCGGCGTGGCCGTCTACTACGGGGTCATGGTGAGGGGCCTCGACCTACCCCAGAGGGTACGCTACGCCGTCTTTGCCGGGATACCCCGGCTCAAGTTCAGCACTGAGTTCGAGGAGCCGCACCCCATCAGCATACTAAGGGCCCTCACCATACTGGTGGACGTGGCGCCGGAGGACCTGAGGC
Source organism: Pyrodictiaceae archaeon (assembly GCA_015520265.1). Taxonomy (GTDB): domain Archaea; phylum Thermoproteota; class Thermoprotei_A; order Sulfolobales; family WAQK01; genus WAQK01. The sequence goes on from WAQK01000097.1 coordinate 7,883, forward strand.
ACCGGCTCGAGGTGACCCTCGTCAGGGTCCGCCGTGCATTGCAGAGGCTCAGCCCGGCCGCGATCCAGGTGATAGCCGAGAGGATGAGGGAGGGGCAACCTCCCGCGCACCCGGCTGAGACGGTGTTCCATGACGCCCTTGAACTTGTACGGGAGGCGTTGGCCCGCAGGGACGTGAGGGAGGCCCTGAAGTCCAGCGGCGAGATCGCCGTGGTCGAGGAGGATGGGCGCACCTACGTGCTCATCCCCGACGTTATGACCTACATTCAGGCCAGTGGGCGTACCAGCAGGATGTATGCTGGAGGCATAACCCGGGGGCTCTCGGTGGTCGTGGTTGATGATGAGAGGCTGTTCAGGGGCCTCGAGACACGGAGCCGCTGGGTGGTTGAGGATGTCCGTTGGGAGGACTTCGGAAAGGTGAACCTGGACGCCATTCTCCGCGAAATAGACGAGGACAGGGAGAAGGTTAGGAAGGTTATTTCGGGCGAGATTCCTCCCGAGTACAAGGACCTCATAAGGACAGTCCTCCTGGTGGTGGAGTCGCCCAACAAGGCGCGCACCATAGCCAACTTCTTCGGCAAGCCTAGCGTTAGGAGCGTTGGCGAAATAAAGGTGTACGAGGTCTCGACGGGCGACTACCTCCTCCTAGTGACGGCGAGCGGGGGCCACGTCTACGACCTGGTGTCCGAGCCGGTGAAGACGCCTGTGAACGGCGAGTACTTCCACGGTGTCGTAAAGGTTGGAAGCGACAGGGCCTACAGGTTCTTCCCCATCTACACGTCTCTGAAAAGGTGCCTCATGTGCGGCTACCAGTTCACACTCGAGTCCGACAAGTGTCCCCGCTGCGGCTCCCCCTTCATCCGCAACTCCTATTCCAACATCGAGGCTATCCGAGAACTGGCTCTGGAGGTTGATGAGGTCCTCATAGGCACGGACCCCGACACGGAGGGCGAGAAGATAGGGTGGGACCTGGCGGTCCTGCTCAAGCCCTATACTAGGAGGGTGGCCAGGATAGAGTTTCACGAGGTCACAAGGAGGGCCATCCTGGAGGCCCTTAAGAACCCCAGGGACTTTGACCGGCACCTGGTGGAGGCCCAGATTGTGAGGAGGGTGGAGGACAGGTGGATAGGCTTCACACTGTCGCCGATGCTCTGGTATAGGTTCTGGCCCGCCTACTGTGAGAAGCACGTCAAGAATAAGGAGCTGTGCAAGAGGCCTAACAGGAATCTGAGCGCTGGTAGGGTTCAGACTCCGGTGCTTGGATGGATCGTGGGCCGCCACGAGGAGTGGAGGCGCAGCATCAAGAGGTTCTACCAGGTTGGCTTCGATGGAGGCTTCGTAGAACTGTCGGAGGATGAGCTGGGGGGTGAGAAGCTGAGCCACGACGAGGTGGTGGTTGTGGAGGAGCTCGGCAGGGAGGTGAGGGAGGTGAAGCCCCTGCCACCCTACACTACAGATGCTCTGCTAACGGAGGCCTCTTCCAAGCTGAGGCTAAGCGCTCCCGAGACGATGAGGCTGGCTCAGGACCTCTTCGAGATGGGCTTCATAACCTACCATAGAACCGACAGCACCAGGGTTTCGGACGCTGGAATAGGTGTGGCTAAAACATACCTGTCTGAGAGGTATGGTGACAAGCTCCGGGAGGTCTTCGCGCCCCGCAGCTGGGGCGAGGGAGGCGCCCACGAGGCCATAAGGCCGACCAGGCCTTTCGACGCCGAGAGGCTCAGGAGGCTCATAGAGGAGGGCATAATCCAGCCGGTACGCCCCTTGACCAGGAGGCATCTGCAGCTCTACGATATGATTTTCAGGAGATTCATAGCCAGCCAGATGAAGCCGGGCAAGGTGGAGGTCCAGAAGGCTAGGATTAAGATCAGGAACGTTGTCAAGGAGGTGGAGCGCTACATACGTGTGTTGGAACCGGGCTTCCTGGAGATATATACGCCCTTCGCGCTGACCGGCGAGCTGCGGCCCGGCACCTATAGGGTCCAATACATCCATGAGAGCAGGAGAGCCACCAAACCCCTGTACAGCCAGGGGGACGTGGTTAGGCTCATGAAGGAGAGGGGTATCGGGAGGCCCAGCACCTATGCTAAGATCCTGCAGACCCTCCTGGCTAGACGCTATGTGCTGGAGACCGGGAGGCTCAAGAAGCTGGTGCCCACAAGCCTGGGTAGGGAGGTTTACAAGTACTTAACCCAGGGCGACGAGACCGTGTCGAAGCTGGTGTCAGAGGAGAGGACGGCCTTACTGGAGAACATGATGGACCAGGTGGAGAGGGGTGAGAAGGACTACCAGGAGGTGCTGAAAGAACTTTACCAAGAAATTCTACCAGTATATGAGCGAGTCAAACGCCTGATGGAGGAGGGCGGCAGTGCTGTATAGGGTAGCGGTCCTACACCTCAAGCTCAAGATCATGGCTAAGAAAAGCAACATGGAGAAGATAAAGAGACACCTCATAACCGCCAAGAGTATGGGTGCTAACATAGCGGTACTCCCGTCCCTCTTCAACGTGGGGCCCATCTTCGAATACTATAAGTCGAGGCGCCTCGAGAAGGCTGTGAAGAACGGTGCCGAAAGGATACCTGGACCTGTCTCCGAGTATCTGGTGGCGCTGGCTATAGATCTCGGAATGTTTATTCTGGGGGGCCCAATACTGGAGAGGGCAGGGCCCAAGGTCTTCCTCTCAAGTATAGCCATATCACCCCGCGGCATAATGCTGGGCAAGTTCAGAAAGATGGTTAAGGAGCCCTTAGATTCCCACGTCACGGCTGGGAAGAAGCCCGCTATACTGGAGATAGGCAGGCCGATAGGCATACTGGCTGAAGGCGAGCTACTCTACCCCGAGATAGCCAGGACCTTGGCCGTCAAGGGCGCAACTTGTATGATAGCTTTGCCCAGGATAAGCAACAGGTATAGGAACATAGACAAGGTGGCAACAACCCGGAGCATGGAGAACGGTGTCCCGGTGGTCATGGTGGGAGGCGCGGCCGAGACCCAGGGCAGGATCATTGCCTCCATACCGTCGCTCGTCGCGATGCCCAACGGAGACGTCGAGGTCCTAGCTGAGGAGGACGAGGACACGCTGGCAATATATAATCTCGAGCTTGACGATGCCAATACGCTGGACCTGGAGGATCTCGAGAGAACCTCGAAGATGCTCTACAGGGCTGTGAGGGATAGGGCCAGCTTCCTCCTCTAATAAAAGAAGGGTGTGTTAGCGGCCCTCTACAGGGCCTATAACGGTTTTCCCTGCAAGACTGTTTATTTTCTCCACGTACTCGTCAACCATTCTCTGGATCTTCTCTATCTCCTCGGGGTGCTGTAGGAGGTGCTTGAACCTGCCCTGTATCTTCAGGTACTCTATAACCGGCTTCCTCTTGGGGACAGGAGTTGTTACTCTGAACTCGCCGTTCTCAACCTCGTAGTTGACCCACACGCCAGTCTGCACCGCTAATTTTGCAACTTCCATGCTCTTACTGGGGTCTATCCTCCAGCCGGGGGTGCAGGGCGAGAATGTGTGGATCACCTTGGGTCCCTCGATCTCCAGGGCCTTCTTGAACTTGTTCACCATGTCCAGCACGTAGTAGGGGTTGGCTGTGGCGGCGTAGGGTATGTTGTGGGCCAGAGCTATACTTATCAGGTCCTTCTTGGGCCTCCACTCGCCCCTCCACTTGGTGCCAGCTGGCGTCGTGGTGGTCCACGCACCGTAGGGTGTAGCCGCGCTCCTCTGTATCCCGGTGTTCATGTAGGCCTCGTTGTCGTAGCAAACGTAGAGGACGTCGTGGCCCCTCTCGAGCATGCCGCTGAGGGCTTGGAGACCTATGTCGAAGGTGCCTCCGTCTCCGCCGATGGTGATTATCTTTATCTTCCTGTCGGGCGGTATGAGCCCCTTCTTCCTGAGCATCTTGAGGGCAGCTTCGACGCCGCTGGCCACGGCGGCGGCGTTCTCGAAGGCCACGTGGATCCACGGGTTGGTCCAGGTGGTTTGAGGATATACGGTGGTAGACACCTCTACGCAGCCCGTTGCCTCCACTATTATCGCGTCCTTGCCGGCAACCTTGAGGAGGTGCCTCATTATGACTCCGGCGCCGCAGCCGGCGCAGAGCCTGTGGCCGGATACGAACCTCTCCTCGCGGGGTATATCCGTCAGTTTCTTGAAGTACATGGTCATGCTCTCACCCCCACATATATGGACTCGCCGGGTCCGCGCCCGGTTTTAGCGTACTCCTGGAGCTTCTTGAACATGGATACGAAGTCGTCTACTAGCACCGTTCTCTGCCCTATGCCAGCTATGAAGCTGGCCAGGACAGGCCTGTGGTCGGATGAGTAGAAGGCTCCTGCCACCTCGTTGAACACGGGGCCCTCCACGGGGGCTCCGAAGCTTATCGCCTTGTCCACGACGCCGACGGCCGAGACGTTGCTCAGCATCTCGACTATCTTCTCCTTGGGGAAGGGTCTGTAGAGCCTGAGTCTGAGGACTCCGGCCTTCACGCCCTGCTTCCTGGCCTCCACGGCGGCCACCTTGGCAGTGTTGGCGAAGGCACCCATGGTTATAAGGGCGACCTCGGCGTCCTCCAGCATGAAGCCCTCCGCGACGCCATAGTTCCTGCCGAACATCTCGCCGAAGACCCTGTCTGCCTCCTCGGCAGCCTTGAGGGCCTCCCGCATAGCCATGACCTGCTGGTACTTGAACTCGTAGTACCAGTCTGGGCTAGTTATGGTGCCCATGGTTACCGGGTTGTCCGGGTCCAGCCTGGGCCAGGTCACCTTCTTGGGCGCGTACCTGAGTGCATCCTCCTTCTCGACCACTTCTACGGGCTCGACGGTGTGGCTCATGATGTAGCCGTCGTATGCGACCATTACTGGTAGGTGGACGTTGGGGTTCTCGGCCACCCTGTAGGCCTGTATGACCGTGTCGTGGGTCTCCTGGGCTGAGGATGTGAAGTAGATTACCCAGCCCGTGTCCCTAGCGTTCATTACGTCGCTGTAGTCGTTCCATATACTGATCGGGGCCGAGAGGGCTCTGGTGGCTATGGACATCACTATGGGTAGCCTCATGCCGGAGGCTATGTGGAGGACCTCGTGCATCAGGGCAAGGCCCTGGCTGGCCGTGGCGGTGAACACCCTGGCTCCGGCGGCGGATGCGCCTATGACTGCGCTGAGGGCCGAGTGTTCGGACTCGACGTGGATCATCTCGGCGTTGATCTCGCCGTTGGCCGCGAACTCGCTGAGCTTCTCGACCACGTGGGTCTGCGGGGTTATAGGGTATGCTGCTATCACGTCCACGTCGAGCGCCTTCACCGCGTAGGCCACAGCGTAGTTGGAGCTGAGGGCTAGTTTCTTCTTGAGTAGCTGCTGGGCCACGGCTAGGCCACCTCCGGCACCATTTCTATGGCTTTGACAGGGCACTCGTTGGCGCAGATCCCGCAGCCCTTGCAGTAGTCATAGTTCACCTTGTAGGTGACCGTGTACTTCCTCCCGGCCTTAGTGGTGTACTCCTCGTCCACCTCAAGGATGGCTGCGTCGGGGCAGTAGAGGAAGCATAGCCTGCACCGCACACACTTGTCCTGGTCGATTATGGGTTTTATGACTCTCCAGGACCCTGTCTTGTTGCGGAGGCTGGAGCCCGGCTCCAGGATTATTCCGCCGGGCGGGAGTTCGTACCATTTCGGCAGGTCGCTCATGATTACCCCACCTCAACCTTCTCGTAAGCCCTCTTAACGGCTTCTACGTTGACCTCCCCTACGCGTCCGGGGAACCTCTCCTTCACGGCTTCCAGGATGTTGTCCAGTCTGACCACGTTGGAGGCCCTGACCAGGGCTCCGAGTATAGCCGTGTTGACTATGGGGGTCCTGATGGTCTCCAGGGCTATGCCTGTTGCGTCTACGGTGGCCACCTTTACGTCGCTGCTGCACCCTAGCCTGGAGCGGAGTTCGGAGGGTTTGGCCTTAGTGTTGACCAGTAGGAGTCCTCCTTTCTTTATCCCTTTTAACACGTCGGGGAGTCCCAATAGGCCGGAGTCCAGTACCACCACTATGTCGGGCTCCAGCACCGGGGTTCTGGGTATCAGCGTTGTTTCCGTGGTTATCCTGGTGTACGCCCTCACGGGGGCGCCCCTCCTCTCGGCGCCGAACTCGGGGAACGCCAGCGCGTATTTGCCCTCCTTTATCGCTGCGACCGCCACCAGCTCGGACGCGGTCACCGCGCCCTGTCCTCCCCTGCCGTGCCATCTTATCTCGATCATCAAGGCCGACCACTCTCCTAGACTGTCACCGTCGATTATGCGGAATGTAGGGAAAAACGTTTTTCGGCCAAACCACCACCCTTGATACCGTGATAGTCTTGAAGGAGCTAGAGAAGGTTATAGCTGTTAGAGTAAGCTCCATCAACGATATAGCCAGGATGGCGGCCTCGCTCGTCTCCATGGGGCAGCCCACATACATCATCCGATACAGGTCCGGGGACAGGAGCATCTACGGCATATTCGCCGTCTTCCGGGACTACTACAAGAACTACGGTCTACCGATGGTGTACTACCATGTGGTTGAAGGCGACGAGAACGGAGACAAGAACTACATCGCGATAAGGAGCGACGAGGTCGGAGAAACAGTGTCGTTCGTCAAGGGACCCAAGCCGGGCTGGATAACCATCCCTATAGTGAACGTGGCTGCTCCTCCGCCCTTCATGCCGGAGAACCTTTAGTCCCACTAAAGCTTCCTCGCCATCAGGTAGGCGTCCTCCCCGTCTAGATAGTACATGTGGAGAACACGGGTCTTCTCGAAGCCCAGCTTCTCGTACAGGGCTATAGCTGGCCTATTGGAGACCCTGACCTCCAGGTACACTTCCTCCGCACCATACTCTCTCTTCAGGCTGTCCATAGCCCTCAACATAAGGGCCCTGCCCAGCCCCTTGCGCCGATGCTCGGGCAGGACAGCTATGGATATCACGTGGCCCTTCTTCACCAGCCCTTTAGCCTTGAAGCCGAAGCCCCACTCCACCCTGCACATGATGTAGCCCACGACCTCCCCGTCCCGCTCCGCCACGTAGAAGGCTCGACCCCACTTCTTAAGATGGTCCTCGAAGAAGCTTGGATGATAGTTCTCGGGGAGCGTGGCCCTGTTGATCCTGATAACGCTGGGCAGGTCGCTCTGCGTGGCATGCCTAATAGTGTAGCCGGGCGGCGGCTCGGCCATTTGGTTCGCCTCTCACATGAGATCAGGGAGGTTTATAGGAATAAAACCTTAAACTTCTTTCAGGGTATGATTGGCGGGCTATAGGGTGATGGCCTCTCCGGGCCGATGACCGGGTGCCGCGGCGAAGCCCTGCTGCGGCCGGCTGACCCCTCTATCCATGCTGGGAGGGATAACCTGATGTCTGGGAAGCTTACACTGGAGGGCTATAGGATAGTTCTCGGCGTTACTGGGAGTGTGGCCACGTACAGGTCCGTGGATCTGGCCAGAGAGCTGATCAGGAGGGGCGCACAGGTAACGGTCGTTATGACCCGCGACGCCGCTAGAATGGTTGGGCCAATGCTGTTCGAATGGGCTACGGGCAATAAGGTCTACACGGAGTTCGGGGGCGCCGACAATCATATCAGCCTAACCGATAGGAGCGACGCCCTTATAGTGGCGCCAGCAACGGCCAACACAATCAGCAAGATGGCTTGGGGCATAGCGGACACCCCCGTTACGTTGCTGGCCCAGAGCTTTCTGGGCAGAGGTAAACCAGTGATAGTTGTTCCTGCCATGCACCTCCACCTCTACGAATCGCCGACGGTGAGGGAGTCCGTGGAGAGGCTTAAGCGGATGGACGTAGAGGTTGTGGAGCCCCTCATCGAGGAAGGCAAGGCCAAATACCCCCCTATCGAGGAGCTGGCGTGGCGCGTGGAGGCCTTCCTGCTTAGAGGCAGGGACCTCTCAGGCCTCAGAGTACTGGTCACCGCCGGGCCCACCAGAGAGCACATAGATCCCGTCCGCTTCATCTCGAACCCCAGCACAGGCATGATGGGCGTAGCCATCGCCCTGGAGGCCGCCTATAGAGGCGCTGAGACCCATCTGGTCCACGGCCCCTTATCAGTCCCGGTCTACCGGGGACCCGCCTCTCTACACCAAGTAGTCTCGACCAGGGGTATGGTCGAGAAAACCGTGGAGTTGGCCAAGACTGTGAAGCCCCACATAGTAGTGCTTGCAGGGGCGCCAGCCGACTATGAGCCCTCGGAGAGGAGAGAGGAGAAGATACCGACTATTGAGGGGGAGCTGAGGCTGACTCTACGTCCTACACCTAAGGTGGCTGAGGCGGTGGCCAAGGTGGTTAACGGGGTTATTGTGGGCTTTGCGGCGGAGACTGCACGGAACGAGGATGAGCTAGTGGCAAGAGCCTCCGAGAAGGCCAGGCGCTACGGGTTCCACTTGGTGGTGGCCAACTATGTTGGGCGCCCCGGCACAGGCTTTGCCAGCGAGACCAACGAGGTGGTGGTGCTCCGTGGCGGCAGAATCGTTGCAAAGGGCAGGTACCTTAAACGTGTACTGGCGAGACTGATACTGGACGAAGCTAAATCGATCCTGGAGGAGCAAGAATAATGGGCGGTAACAGTATATCCGTAGGTGTTCCTCTACACATAACAGGGTTCTGGTCCCCCAGAATAGGGGAGACCGCACTGGAATCGGGCAGCAGGGGTGCAGGCCTTGTCATCAGGCCCCTGCTAAGGGTCCAAGCTGAGCTAGCCGAGGATTTCGAAGTGATTCTGAATGGATCCAAGGCAGACTTCAGAACCCTGGAGATCCTTGCAAGAAAGCTAGGCCTCCGGGGCCGCTACGTGGTAGACAGCCCGGCCCCCCTGGGCGCAGGGTTCGCCGTCAGCGCGGCCACGACTATAGGCATCGCTTATGCTTGGAGCCAGCTCTCAGGGCTAGGAGAGGCCGAGGCGGCGCGGGCGGCCCACGAAGCCGAGGTGGAGGCTAGGACCGGGCTGGGGGACGTGGTGGCCATACTTCAGGGATCACACCTGGAGATAAGAATAAAGCCTGGCGGGCCGGGTGTCGGCGTTGTTTCCTCGATAGAGGTACCCAAGGATTACAAGGTGGTGACAGCCATCCTAGGCTCCATGGATACGAGGGTCATGCTGGAGTCACTGCCGCTCGAGGTCTATCAGATGGCCGAGGACTCGCTGGCAAGGCTCGAGTCCAGCCCGAGCCTCGAAGTGTTCCTCGAGGAGGCCTACATGTTCTCTAAGGCTGCCGGCATGCTCACCAACGAGGTGGAGGATGCCGTGGAGTCCTGCAGGGACGAGGGCTTGCTGGGCTTCTTCGTCAAGAAGCGTGTTCTGGCAGCTGTGGTTCATGCTTCTAGTTTGTCCGATTTTGTGCCGTGCCTACGCCGCCGCTATCCTCGTGTCATGGTTTTCGAGACATGCCGTGGAGGGGTGAGGGTGGGCCTCTTCTAGCCGGGCTTACTGTTATTAGCTTTCGGAGGCACAGGTACCCTGGGATTGTCTGATGGTAAGGATCCCTCCCAGCCATCCCCGGTACGTGTCGTTGATGCTGAGGGAACGCATAGTCGAGGGATACAGAAAGGGCCTAGTGGTGCTGGAGGGCCTCATAGCTCATGGGAGGGGTGAGGCTTTCGACTACATCCTCGGCGAGAAAACCCACTGGTTCGCCGAGGAGGCCATGAGGGCCGCCGTGGCCCTAATGCTGCTCTCTAAGCACCCGGTAATATCGGTCAACGGCAACACTGCGGCACTCGTTCCAGGAGACATAGTGAGGCTCGCCGAGGCCGTGGGGGCAAGGATCGAGGTTAACCTATTCTACAGGACCAAGGAGAGGGAGGAGGCCATTGCCAGGATCCTCAGGGAACACGGTGCACAGGAGGTTTTAGGTGTTGGCGACGATGCTTCAGCAACCATACCGGAACTCCACAGTGAGAGGAGAAGGGTCAGCCCTCGCGGGATCCTTGTGGCTGATACAGTCCTTGTTCCCCTAGAGGACGGGGATAGGACCGAGGCTTTACGGAGGATGGGCAAGAACGTGATCGCAATAGACCTTAACCCATTCTCGAGGACCGCCCAGATGGCTAGCATAACGATCGTGGATAATGTTGTCAGGTCTGTGCCCAGAATGGTAGAGCTTGCCCACGAGTTCAGAGGACTAGAGGAGGAGGTGCTTAGACGCATAGTTTCTGGCTATGATAACCGTAGGATCCTTGGCGAGGCTATAAGGACTATAAGGCTGCGGCTCGACGAGCTGGCCGAGAAGGGGGTCTTCGTGGAGGCGGGAGACTATGCCTAGTATTTACGAGGCATTCCTGGCGGCTGACCCCCGCGTGCTCAAGGCCCTCTCCCTCATCGGGCTCAGCAAGACCGATCTTAAAGCCTACATGGTGATCCTCTCCGAGGGGCCTTTGACGGCCAGGGAGATAGCCGATAAGGTAGGTGTTGCTTCTGCTAAGATATACTCTGTCTTATCCAGACTGGAAAAGACGGGCCTCATCGTGAAGGACCCGGACCAGAGACCTGCCATCTATATGGCCGTTCCTCCAGGAGATGCCTGGTTCGAACTCAAGAGGAGGCTAATGGCCGAGCTCGAGAATATAGAGAAGGTGCTGATCCCCTTTCTAGAATCCATTAGGAAGGGAACGCCCTACTATAGGGTAGCCATCGTGGGGTCCAGCGAGGTGGAGTCCATGGCTGTGAGGATCATTGAGGACTCCAAGTCCAAGGTCCTGAGGCTCGCCATACCCTTCCCGGAGCTTATAACGGACAAGATCGTTGAGGCCTTGAGGAAGGTGGCGCCGCTGAAGACCGTCAGGATCCTGGTGTCGGAGGAGGTTTCGCACCTGATACCTCAGGGGATACCTCTGGACGTCAGGGTAACCAAGACGCTTTTCGGAGGCGGCGTTGTGGGTGACCAGGTGCTCCTGATAGTGAGGACCCGGACTGGTATTGCCGGCATGTGGAGCAGCCACGAATACTTCACACATATAGCTACAATCTACTTCGACAAGCTATGGGAGGAGGCCAGCCGTTAGCCCCGGACCCCACTCCTTTTAAACCAATCCAGGCTAGAAGCATAGGGTTCGGGGGGATATCCGTGAGACTGATAACGGTGAAAATGCCGGAGGCCTTCGTCGAGGGCCTGGATGAGCTTGTCAGGCTGGGGAGGTACTCCTCTAGAAGTGAGGTTATCAGGGTGGCTGTAAGAGACCTGCTCAAGAAGGAACTCTGGATCCCCGAGGAGGAGCTCTTTTACGTGACCGCCAGGCAGAAGGGCGAGAGGGGAGTGGTCCACTATTACTAACCTGTTCTCCCGCCTCCCCTCCAGGTTCTAGCCATCTTTATAACGAGCTCCAGCGTAGGGTCTCCCTGTCGGAGCTCCTTAAAGCTTAGCGGTGGATTCCAGCCGGGAATGATCCTTCTCATCTCCTGGAGGCTCACAGGCCTGGCGTAGAGCCGGGGCTCGGCTACCCTGAGCGCCATGGCTTTTTTCGACCCACTTATGTAGGGCCAGTCATCATCGTCGACACCGGCGTCGTGTTCCCGGGTTATCTCGCGCCATACTCTGCGTGGCTCACCCATGACAACCCTAGCCACCCTGAACTCCCCTATTATGGCCTGCACCCTGCCCGACGCGTAGACAACTACCGTGGAGCCCTCCTCAATGTCGATCCCGTACCAGCGTCTCAACTCGTACTTCTTGGAGCCGCTGAATATCTCGTAGGCGAACTTAGGCTTGATGGACATCAGGTACATTCTTGGCATGTTTCCATCCGTGATCCTCGCTCTATGGGTGAGGCTAATATTCTCTTGGTCACTATATTCATAATATTGTATATTAGGTGGTCATCCAAAATATTGGAGCGGCGATGAGGAGGGCTGGTATTACGGACCCTCCCCTCCGGGACGGGGGTGTGAGGATGGACACCAGCGCCGAGCCCGAACCGGTGCGATATGGGGATATCGTTCTCATCTACATCGATGAACGCCGCCGCTACATTGTTAGGGTTGAGGAGGGGAGGGTATTCGGCTCAGACAAAGGCATCTTGAGGCTTGACGAACTAGTGGGCCGCCCCTACGGCTCCCGCGTCAAGCTATCCACGGGCGTGGAGGCACTGGTGCTCCGCCCCTTACTCGACGACCTGCTCAGCCTAGCCTATAGGAGGAGGAGCCAGGTAATCTACCCCAAGGATCTGGGCTTCATCATCTATATCGCCGACATTGCACCCGGGAAACGCGTGTTGGAAGCTGGGATAGGCTCCGGCTTCCTTGCCTCAGCTGTGGCCAGCAGGCTCAGGCCTGGAGGCCGACTCTACAGCTACGAGATCCGTAAGGACATGGCCGAGATCGCTAGGCGGAACCTCGAACTGGCGGGCCTCCTTGACGTCGTGGAGATCAAGGTTGCCGATGTGAGGAGCGGTGTGGAGGAGAAGAGCCTGGATGCATGCCTGCTAGACATGCCTGACCCGTGGAACGCGCTAAACACGGCGTATAACGCGCTGAAACCTTCAGCGAGGCTTGTGGTCTTTGTCCCCACGGTGAACCAGGTGGAGAAGACTGTAGTTGCACTGAGGAGGCATGGGGGTTTCACCGATATACATGCAGTGGAGCTACTGCTACGCGAGTACCAGGTGAAGGAGGGGAGCGTCCGCCCGTCAACCAGGATGATAGGCCATACCGGCTACATAGTGTATGCACGTAGGGTATAGACGTACTGATTTTGGTTGTTATGTTATAAGTTATTCAATTATAATTTATTGCCATACTTAATGGTATAGATGATATTTGATGCGTATATATGATAAATAATACGAGAAACAGAAAATGGAAACCTATATATTTATCCATGCTTTGTATGTCCATGACGTAGAACGTTACGGGAGGAGCTGAAATGAAGGAGGACCCTATGATTAACAGGCTTGCCAACGCGCTTCTAAGCGCTGAGGAGGAAGCCCTCAAGATAGCCAACCCCAGCGAGGCTGAGATGGCCCAGGTCATGAGGACGGCTGAGAGGCTGGCTGAGGATCTCAGGGCCTATGTGAAGGAGGTTCTCGACAGGATCGAGGAAGAGGTCAATAAGCAGCTCGAGGAGGAGCTGAAGCGGCTTAAGAAGGAGTACGAGGAGAAGACCCAGGCCGAGCTGGCCAGGATCGAGGAGGAGGCCCAGAGAAACCTTGAAAAAGCCGTTGCCACAGTGTTGGAGATGGTCAAGGGTGCCGCTAAGTGAAGGCGCAAGTCTATGCACACGTTGCTCCAAGGATCCACGCGCTAAGGGGTAGGCTAGTTAAACCTGATTTTCTACGTTCCCTCATAGAGCTGCCCAGCTGGAGCGACTTCCTCAGAGTAATCCGAGACACCAGGTTCGGCAGGCAGGTCCACGAGAAAACGACTCCCATAGAGCTGGAAAAAATAATTTACAAGACCTTCCTCGGAGATGTCAAGATACTTCACAGGATAGCTCCTAAGGAGGCTAAACCTATAGCCGAGTACTACAGGTACCTTGTCCTTAAGGACGATTTAACGACCATAGCGGTGAAGCTCCAGGAAGGGGAGCAGATAAGAAGGGAGGACTTGATACTCGTCGACGACCCTCTAGTATCGAGGCTCTACGAAGAGCTATCGGTTGCCCCTTCCATGCAGAGGTTCCTGGAGATAGTTAGGCACGAGCCGGTATACAAGGCGGTGGACACCGCACTCAAGGTCTACCAGGAAACCGGGGAGTCCAGCCTATTCATATCCTCCATAAGCCTGGAGCTTTTGAGGATGGTAAATAAGGCCATAGATGCGCTCGACGCTGAGGGCCGCAGATACTGCCGCAAGGTGATGTGCTTCAGGAACGACTACACCGTGGCATCCTTCATAATTAACGGGCACCTAGCGGGAATGGGCCGCGAGAAGATCGCCTCGGTGGTGGATCCGCATCTACCCTGCCATATAGACGCCTCCATAGTTAATAGCATGGTCGAGGTCGAGTCCGCCGAACACGCCGTGTCCTTGCTGAAGCAGACAAGATATTCCCAGGCGGTCACGGAGGAGGTATTCGAGACTCTCGACAGGTTCAGGCAGATGGTACGGAGCCTGGCCTGGAGGGCTGCCAACACAGTGATCAACGGAAGCCCCTTCCATGCTGGCTATATACTGGCAGGCCTGGAGGCGAGCCTCATAGAGGCAGAAGACATGATCTCAGTGGCCACCGGCAAGTATCTGGGTCTTGAGAAGGAAGAGATCCTCAAGACCACCGCAATACTGTAGCCGCCTTTCACCCACTCTAGATCACCCTAGATTACATTATTCCATCTTCTTCTACGGGAGAAACGGGTCTAGCATTAAGTAAGGTAAAAGAGATGTAGGAGGGGGGTCAGCCCCCTATGGTTATCGGGACCCACATTCTGGAAGGCTCGTACCTGACGCCGGTGCCATGGTAGAACTTGCTGAACCACTCGTAGAAGTGCAGCCTCAGCGTGTGGGCGAACACTATAATGCCCTCGAGCCCTGTGACCAGCAGGTTTCCAAGTATGTATATTAGTATGGCTCCCACGAGCGTTGCTATGGTGCCCTTGTACACTAGGAGGGCCAGTATGGTGAACCCGAACATTATACCGCTGTGGGCCAGCGCTAGGCCCATGATCCTGAGGAAGGACACGGTGTTGCTTATCACTATCAGTATCGTATCGAAGACCTCCATGAACGCCGTTCCCAGGCTTGCTTTGAGGCCTTCCGGCCCCTCCTTCAGTAACGCGTGTACCGGCTCGGCCAGCATCAGCATCAGCAGCGAGGCTAGGAATCCGTACCGTACCACCATGCCCAGCGTATTGGGCTCGCCGAGCCCGGTTGCTGCAGATAGGTAAGAGCCAGCCTCCTCAACGCTGCTAGCTACGAGGAACGGCAGGCCAGCGAAAGTGAAGATTAGCAGCTTAGGTAGCTTGGCTACCAGGAGCTCGTCGAACCTCTTCTCTAGCAGCGTGTTGATCACTCCCAGCAGCGAGCCGAACACCAGTATCATGGCGCCCAGCCTGAGCGACAGCATCATAACGCCCATTAGGAGCTCCTGCATCTCGGCTGCAACGTCTGCTGTGACCTCCTCCCCCTTGATCATCTTCTCGGCCAGTGGTGAGATGGGCGACGCGTAGGGGGGTTTGCCGTAAAGGTGGTGGAGGGCCTGGCTCACTGGCGTCCAGGGGCCGAAGAACTCTGCAGCCAGCATGCCGGTGGCAAAGGAGAAGGCTCCGAAGTACATCAGCAGTATGCCGACGTTCCTCATGCCCTCACGTGTCACACCCTTCTTGTAGAAGAAGTAGCCAGCCAGTATAAGGAGCAGCGCCTGCCCAGCGTCTGGGAACATGAGGCCGTAGATCAGTGGGAAGGTTATCGCCATGAATATGGTGGGTACAACCTCCTTGGGGGAGGGTGTGCCGTACATCTCCGTTATCATGTGGAAGGGTTTGAGCCATCTAGGAACGTCGACATAGGTTGGAGGTTCCTCCTTGAACCCCCTCACCTCCTTCCTGGCGACAACAATGACGGCGCCGTTGCTAGCCTCCTCGAGCTTCCTGGACACCTTGCCAAAGAGCTTCCTAGGTATGTATCCTTCAACCTGGATGAAGAGCCTGAGAGCCCTGGCTGAGGCCATTATCCTGAAGGCCTCCTTGAGGGTCAGCAGCTTATAGTAAACGTCGTAGGAGCTGGGAAGCACCCTGCGTATCTCCTCCCTGAGGGTCCTCTGCTCTTCGAGGAGCCTCCTCTTCTCCTCCTTGACCTTTAGGTACGCCTTTGCGGGGTTCTTGGGAAGATTCTCCGGTATCTCAAGCGGCGCCACCCTGTAGGCCTGGATCACTGAGAGCACAAACACCTCCCTGGACTTGGGCGCGAACACTGTGACGAGGCTGCGTTCGTCGTCGATCCTCCTAGTAACGGACACTATGTCGTCATACTTGGAGAGCTCCTTGACCAGCTCCCTGGCAACCTCGCGGGGCGCCTCACCCATGAAGAAGGTGAAATATTTGAGTTCCGCCAACTTCTCCAGGTCTACATCCAGGTCTTTTATGGGCTCAAGCCTCTCCTCCAGCTGGGTGAGCTCCTCGAGCCTAGCCTTAAGCTCCAAGGTCAGCCTGCTATACTTCTCCAGGACCTGCTCGGTCTTCCCAATGTTGGAGAGGAGCTCCTGGGCGGCGTCGCTCCAGCTAGCAGCCTTCACCGGTTGCCTCGAGACCGGCTGGGGCGGCACTATCTCCAGTATCCTGTAGTACTCGTTGAACCTGTTGGCATGCTCGTTGAGCTCAGAGAACAGCATCTTGGCCTCTAACAGGGGCTCACCTATCTTAAGGGCAGGCTCGGTGGGGTGGAAGCTGTTGGTGTCGAGAAGTATCTCGACAACCTTGTCGAAGAGGCGTCGCGGCGACACTATTACTACGTGCCTCAGCTCCTCGGGTACTAGTCTGGTCATGTCGAGCACTCTCCGCCTCCATTGATATTCTCAGCGTGCATCTAACCAGTTAGGAATAGTGAAATAAAAAGTTTAAATTGGGATACTATTGATAGAGCGGGTGGAGGCTTAGATGGGACTTGCAAAAGCTCGCCGTAATAGGTGACGAGCACCTGGTGCTGGCGTACCGGATGCTGGGCGCCGAGACCTACGTTGCCCATACGGCGGAGGAGATGATGGAAATACTTAAAGAGCTCCTAGAGAGGGAGGATATCGGCGTGATTCTGGTGGCTAGAGACCTGGTCGAGCCGGTCATGGAGGATTTTTCACAGATCGCCTCCCGTGTTAAGCCTCCCATAGTCTCCATACTTCCAACCATGAAGGCTCCGGGAGAGCCCGTGGATATGAGAAAGCTACTCATGAAAGCTCTGGGTGTAGGTGGATAAGATGGGTGAGGAAAGAGTATTGGGCGATCCCCGCAAGCTGATAGAGGAGGCTCTCAAGGACGTGGAGAAGGAGTTCAAACTCAAGCTCGAGGACCTGTCCGAGGGGGCCATGAGGATACTGGAGTCAGCCAGGATAGAGCTGGTCCAGGAGGCCGAGAAGAGGATCTCGGAGATGCTCTCAAGGGTAACCGACAGGCTGAAAGCCGAAGAGGCCGCTCTTCAGGCTCAGATGAGGCTCAGAGTGGCTGAGGAGAGGAGCAAGTGGATAGACAAGGCGATAGAGCTGGCTAAGGAGAGATTCGACGAGTACGCCAAGACAGAGGAGTACAGGGAGTTGCTCAGAAGGATGCTAGAGTCGGCGGTGAGGCAAATAGATGCTGCCGAGATCCTTGTCGAGGCCAATGAGAGGGACGCCGAGACGGTCAGGGCGTTGCTCAAGGAGATAGACACCGGCGGGAAGAAGGTGAAACTATCCGACAAGCCCGCCGATATCCTGGGCGGCATAAAGGCCGAAACCCCGGATGGGAGCATCAGGCTCGACCTGAGCTTAGACATAGTGTTTAACCGTATAGCACAGGACTACAGGGCGATTATAGCTAGAAGCCTGTTCGGCGGTGAGGAGTAATGGGAGTAGTTGGTAGAATAGTGAGGATAACCGGCCCCCTCGTGGTCGCCGACAATATGAGGGGAATCCAGATGTACGAGATGGTCGAGGTAGGCAGTGACAGGCTGATAGGCGAGGTTACAAGGATCCAGGGCGACAAGGCGTTCATACAGGTTTACGAGTCAACCAGCGGGCTCAGACCCGGCGAGCCCGTCTACGGCACCGGCTACCCCCTCTCGGTGGAGCTGGGGCCAGGCCTGCTCACCCAGATCTACGACGGCATTCAGAGGCCCCTCTCCAAGATCATTGAGGCCTCTAAGAGCGTCTTCGTGAAGAGAGGGATCAAGGTACACCCCCTGCCCAGGGACAAGAAATGGGTGTTCAAGCCCAACACGGAGCTGAAGCCTGGCGACAAAGTTAGCGGCGGCGACGTGCTTGGGATAGTGCCTGAGACCAGCCTGATCGAGCACAAGATAATGGTGCCTCCTAACCTCCACGGCACCCTAGTCGAACTAGCACCCGAGGGCGAGTACACTATAGAGGAACCTATAGCTGTGGTTGAAGCCGGCGGTAAGAAGATCGAGATCAAGATGTACCAAAGATGGCCTGCCAGGAAGCCGAGGCCCTTCAAGGTCAAACTTGAGCCCACGGAGCCCCTCATAACGGGTATGAGGATTCTCGACACACTGTTCCCCATGGCGAAGGGAGGCACCGGAGCAATACCCGGAGGCTTTGGAACCGGGAAGACCGTGACCCTCCACAGCCTGGCCCAGTGGAGCGCCGCCAGGGTCGTCATATACATCGGCTGCGGCGAAAGAGGCAACGAGATGACCGAGGTGCTGCTCAGGTTCCCCAAGTACGAGGACCCCTGGACCGGTAAGCCCCTAATGGAGAGGACAATCCTGATCGCCAACACCAGCAACATGCCCGTCGCCGCCAGGGAGGCCAGCATCTATGTCGGTGTCACCATGGCCGAGTACTATAGGGACATGGGCTACGACGTCCTCCTAGTGGCCGACTCCACGTCAAGGTGGGCCGAGGCCCTCAGAGAGATCGCGGGGAGACTCGAGGAGATGCCGGCTGAGGAGGGATACCCGAGCTACCTGGCCTCTAGGCTAGCCGAGTTCTACGAGCGTGCTGGTAGAGCCATAACGATCGGCAGGCCTGAGAGGGTTGGCTCAGTCACACTGGTGGGCGCAGTGTCTCCGCCGGGCGGAGACTTCACCGAGCCGGTCACAAGCCACACCAAGAGGTTCATCCGTGTCTTCTGGGCCCTCGACACGGCGCTGGCCTACTCGAGGCACTATCCGGCCATCAACTGGATCCTCAGCTACTCGGCCTACTCCGACCTGGTTGCCTACTGGTGGCACGAGCACGTCGACCCCCAGTGGAAGGAGTACAGGGATGAGGCCATGAGGATACTGTACAGGGAGGACGAGCTCAAGGAGATCGTGAAGCTCGTCGGCCCCGAGAGCCTGTCGGAGCACGACAAGCTGGTGCTGGAGGCTGCAAGGATCATCAAGGAGGGCTTCCTCAAGCAGAATGCCTTCGACCCGATAGACGCATTTACGCCGCCTGAGAAGCAGTTCAAGCTCCTCAAGATGATGCTGGACTTCTACCATGAGGCAAGGAGGCTCGTTGATAGAGGCGTGCCCGTCAGGAGCATAAGGTCCCATGTCGACAGGGAGATAACCGAGCTCATCAAGGCCAAGTTCACCGTCCCCAACGACCAGCTGGAGAAGCTGGACGAGATATATGAGAGGCTTATCTCCAAGCTACACGAGCTTAGGGGTGTATCGGGATGACCGAGACCCAGTACTGGCTCGGAGTAAGAGAGTACGAGACCATAAGGGAGGTTAAGGGCCCCCTCCTCATAGTGGAGGGAGTCAGCGGGGTATCCTACGACGAGATCGTCGAGGTTGAGCTGGCCAGCGGCGAGAAGAGGCGTGGCAGGGTCCTCGATGTTGGCGCTGGTATAGCCGTAGTCCAGGTCTTCGAGGGTACCACTGGCATCACGAGGGTCGGCACCAAGGTCAGGTTCCTGGGCCGTCCCCTTGAGATACCTGTCTCCGAGGACATGCTTGGCAGAGTGTTCAACGGCCTAGGAGAGCCCATAGATGGCGGTCCTCCGATAGTGGCTGAGGAGAAGAGAGACGTTAACGGCGAGCCCCTGAACCCTGCTGCTAGGGACTACCCGGAGGACTTCATCCAGACTGGAGTCTCCGCCATCGATGGTATGAACACGCTGGTTAGGGGCCAGAAGCTCCCCCTGTTCAGCGGCTCAGGCCTTCCCCACAACATGCTTGCAGCCCAGATTGCAAGACAAGCCACCGTGCCCGGGGAGGAGGCCGAGTTCGCAGTGGTCTTCGCAGCTATAGGCATTAAGTATGATGACGCCCTGTTCTTCAAGAAGTTCTTCGAGGAAACCGGCGCCATTAACAAGGTAGCCATGTTCGTGAACCTGGCAGACGAGCCGGCGATGATTAGGCTGGTGACCCCGAGGGTCGCTCTAACACTCGCCGAGTACCTGGCTTATGAGAGGGATATGCACGTCCTCGTGATCCTCACCGACATGACCAACTACTGTGAGGCCCTCAGAGAGATAAGCGCGGCCAGGGAGGAGGTGCCTGGCAGGCAGGGATACCCCGGCTACATGTACAGCGACCTTGCAACCATTTACGAGCGCGCTGGCAGGGTGAAGGGCAAGAAGGGAAGCATAACCCAGATGCCCATCCTCACCATGCCCAACGACGACATTACCCACCCGATCCCCGACCTAACCGGCTACATCACGGAGGGCCAGGTGGTGCTTGACAGGGGTCTCTACAACAGGGGCATCTACCCGCCCATCAACGTGCTGATGAGCCTCTCCAGGCTCATGAAGGAGGGTATAGGCCCAGGCAAGACCAGGGAGGACCACGCCGGCGTGTCCAACCAGCTCTACGCCGCTTACTCCAGAGCCCAGGAGCTGAGGAGCCTCGCCACCATCGTGGGCGAGGAGAGCCTCAGCGAGACCGACAGGAAGTATCTGAGGTATGCCGAGGCCTTCGAGAAGAGGTTCCTTAGCCAGGGCTTCTACGAGAACAGGGACATAGACACAACCCTGGACATAGGGTGGGAGGTTCTGTCCATACTGCCCGAGAGCGAGCTCACCAACATCAAGGACGAGCACATCAAGAAATACCACCCCAAGTATAAGAGAGGGGGCACGGGTTGAGCATAGAGGCCCGCCGAGTGCTGCCGACCAAGATAAATCTGATCAGGCTCCGCAAGGAGGAGCAGGTAATTAAGAAGATACGCAAGGTGCTTGACGAGAAGAGGAACGTGCTTCTCCTCTATGTGAGGGAGGCCATAGAGGAGTACGAGGAGAAGTATAGGAAGGCCACCGAACTCCTCGAGGACGCCTACAGGCTCTATTACAAGGCCCTCATGAAGGCTGGATACGAGAAGGTTAAGAGCGTGGCCGAGACGGTACCAAGGACCTTCAGGATCACTGTGGGCGAGAGGGCCCTATTCGCGGTAAAGGTGCCAACCATAATACCCCAGACAGAGACCCTGGGGAAGCCCAGCTACGATCTGGCCGAGGTTCCGCCGGAACTCGTAGAGGCCTCCACAAAGCTCAAGGAAGCCACACTTAACATGTTGAAGCTCGTGGAGACCGAAGTCGCGCTGAGGAGCCTAATCGAGGAGCTGAGGAAGACCCAGAGACTGATCAACGCAATAGACTACGCCCTTCTCCCCGCCTACGATAGAGCTATTAGATACATAAGGCTCATACTCGACGAGAGGATGAGGGAGGAGTTCATCAGGCTCAAGATGCTTAAGAGAAAGCTTGCTGGAAGGGGTGCATGACATGCCCATACCCTCCAAAGAGGAGCTCCTTGAAAAAATAAGATCCGAGATAGACGCCAAGTACGCCGAAATGGCTGGGAAGCTGAGGCAGGAGATAGAGAAGCTGGCACAGACATATAACAAGAAGCTAGAAAAAGTTAAAGAGAAGTTTATTGCTAGGATAAGCTGACAACCCTTTAAAGATCGCCGAGGAGAGGTGCCGTGAAGCTCGGAACAATTAGGAAAATCCTACCACTAATAGCCCTGGCAGCAGCACTAACAGTGATCCTGGTGGCAACAACCACGACTGCACAGACCGAGGGCACACAGGGCGCTGCAGCCAGCAGCGTTCTCGGCAAGGCTGTGGGCGCTGGCCTTGCCGTTGGTCTTGCAGGCATCGGCGCTGGCTACGCTATCGGTGTCGCAGGTGCCTCGGGTCTCAGCGCGCTCACTGAGAAGCCTGAGATGCTCTCCCAGGTGCTTCTAGTTGTCGCCCTGGGAGAGGGAGTCGCCATCTACGGTCTGCTGATCGCTATCCTGGTGCTCTTCACTCTCTGAAGCGGCCGGGCAACGAGAATCGGTTTTTTATCCCTCCAACCTTCTACTTCTAGCCAGGTGCACCTTATTGGCATCGAGGGAGAAGTGGAGGAATAAGTACAGCGAGTGGTTCAGCTGGCTAATAAGTACAGCCGAGATCTATGATTATGGCCGGTACCCCGTCCAAGGGATGGGAGTCTGGATGCCCTACGGCTTCAAGATAAGAAAGTATATCCTGGACATCATTAGGGAGAAGCTGGACTCCAGGGGGCACGAGGAGATACTGCTGCCGCTCCTGATCCCTGAGGACCTTCTACGCAGAGAGTCCGAGCACATAAAGGGCTTCGAGGCCGAGGTCTACTGGGTTACCCACGGCGGCGACACACCCTTGGGTGTGAAGCTGGCCCTTAGGCCTACCAGCGAGACCTCCCTCTCCTACATGGAGAGTTTGTGGATCAAGAGCTACAAGCAGCTGCCCAAAAAATACTATCAGGTCGTCAGCATATTCAGATATGAGACAAAGGCCACCAGGGCGATGATCAGGCTCAGGGAGGTCACTACGTTCAAGGAGGCACACACGCTCCACGCCGACTACGAGGACACGGAGAGGCAGGTGTTGGAAGCCATAGAGATCTACAAGGAGATCTACGATGACCTCGGCATACCTTACATCATATCTAAGAGGCCCGACTGGGATAAATTTGCAGGAGCCCTCTACACCATAGCCTTCGACACAGTGATGCCGGATGGCAGAGTGCTCCAGATAGGGACAGTACATAACTTGGGCCAGAGCTTCACCAAAGCATTCGAAGTGAAGATACAGCTTGAGGACGGCTCGCTCGACTACGCGTGGCAAACCAGCTACGGAATATCGGACAGGATAGTGGCCACGTTGCTCTCGGTCCACGGCGATGACCGCGGGGCAGTGTTGCCTCCCAACGTGGCGCCCATACAGGTGGTAGTTGTTCCCATACCCGTGGCAGGCGGGATTGGAGAGGATCTCCGAAGCTATGTGGATAAAGTAGTTGCTCTCCTGAAATCCCGGGGATTCAGGGTTCACGTGGATGACCGCGAGGACGTTAGACCTGGAGCCAAGTATTATGAATGGGAACTCAGGGGGGTTCCCGTAAGGTTAGAGATAGGGGGCCGCGAGGTCGAAGAATCCACGGTAACGGTTGCCCGTAGGGACACGCTGGAGAAAACCATGGTCAAACTGGAAGAGCTTGTCGACCATCTGGAGGAGGTCTTCGAGGATATCCGGAGGAACCTTAAGGAGAAGGCGTGGAGATTCCTGGAGGAGAACGTGTTCCGGACCACGAGCTTAGAAGAGGCTAGGAAAGCCATAGCGGAGAAGAGGGGGATCGTGGAGCTACCCTGGTGCGGCTCTGATGAGTGCGGGCTCAAGATGGAGGAGCTGATAGATGCTAAGTGTCTGGGCAGCCCGCTGGAGCGGCCCAGCTGGGTTAGGGGTGTCAGGTGCCCCGTCTGCGGCGGCGGTGCTGTGACCTCGATGAGGCTGGCCAAAACTTATTAGAAAGCACCCAGAACCTTAGCCAGGTGCAAAAGTTATGCCCAAGAAGAGGGAGAACAGAGGCAGACACAAAGGTGACAAGGGTAAGGTTGGATACATCCAGTGCGACAATTGTGGAAGAAAGGTTCCAGCCGACAAGGCTGTTTGCATAACCAGGATGTACTCGCCGGTAGACCCGCAGCTGGCGAGGGAGCTGGAGAAGAAGGGCGCGATAATAATGAGGTACCCGGTCACCAAGTGCTACTGTATATCCTGCGCAATCCACTATGGTATACTGAAGGTCAGACCCGAAGCCGAGAGAAAGAAGGCGCCCGTGGTTTGAGGAGGATATTTCTCCTCATACACCGTCCAACCCCTAGTCCTGACTTTCCTCTGAAAGGCTATGCATCGGCTAGCCGTAGGTTCGACGTCGCTGCACGCGTCGCCATAGCAGCTCTCTACACGGCCGAGGGCCTCAGGAGGGATACGACGCTCTACATATACCTTGCCGACACGGGCAAAACGTTGACGCTCAACGCCGACACCCTCGGCCCGATGAAACCACACGAGGTTGAGGTTCTCTCACTGCTGAGATCCATGCTGGCGGATGCGCCTATAATGAATCTGGAGAGGATCCTGGATGAACACATACCCGCTGGTTTCGTCAAGATCTATCTCACCGAGAAGGGCGGGAAGCTAGACACTTTTCTTGGCGCCCTCTGCCGGGCGCCAGGCGTGGTCGTGGCATTGGGAGGAAAGGAGGATGTACCTCCCGAGCTAGAAAAACTGCTTGTAAGGAAGGGATTCGACCTAGTCTCGCTAGGCCCTTTCAGCTACCTTGCAAGCCACTGTGTTGCCTTCATCCACATGGTGCTGGACGGCTGCTAGTCGCCTGACTTCAGGAATCTGTAGTAGTAGATGCTTCTCTCAAGCACGGTGTACAGGCTGAGCACGGCCAGCACCGCTAGCGCGTAGTCGCCCCATCTAGGCTCGTAGCTGTAAAGTGCTGCCACGAGGATTAGTGCTAGTATCCGGTCGCCTCGCTCCATGAGCCCGATGCCCTCCTCCTCAACTAGGCCGAGTGAAGCCGATCTGGCCTTGCTGTAGCTTGTAACCAGTGCGAAGCCCATGGCTAGCGACGCTAGTACAGGGTTAAGGCCCAGGACTATGAGGGAGACGTAGTAGAAGGCGTCTGCCAACCTATCCGTGGTGGAGTCGAGGAAGGCGCCCGCTCTGGAGGCAGTGCCGGTGAGCCTTGCCACGCTGCCGTCGAGGGCGTCTAATAGGCCGGAGAACCCTATGAAGAAGGCCACGAGGAGGGATTCGCCCCTATAGGCGAAGTATATTGGGAGGAGGGAGCCCAGGAGGCCCAGCAACGTAACCTGGTCGGCCGAAAGGCCTGCCCTGACGAGGAGCCTGGCGGGGGCTTCTAGGAGCCTTCTAGCTACGGGTCGTAGCTTGGTGAGCACGTGGAACCCCACCTCTACTGGTGTGGAGCACAATATAAAAGGCTAGGAGCTACAGTTGTTCGCAGATCTCCTTCATAACCAGCGCATCCCGATCGAGCAGGGGGCTCTCTGATATTATAACGCTATCCACTCCGAGTTCTTTGAGGGCCTCGCATACGTGGCGGAACTCGGGCCCGTATTCCTGGGCAGCTATTACGTGGTGCCTCCTTTCGCCGCCCTTGCCGTACTCTATTCTGGAGAAGTGCTGGTGCAACGGCTTCAGGGCTTCCGGATCGAAGTGCTTCTCTATGAAGTCTATTACCTTAACCACATGGTCCTTGGACAATATGTGGCCTCCCTCGCTCCGGGCGTAGAGGTGGGCCCAGTCCACGGTGGGTCTGCACCGGTCTACGGCAGAACATATCTCGGCCAGGTCTTCCAGGGAGCCTATCTGGCTGGACTTACCCGTGGTCTCGGGGCCCAGCCAGGGCTTGGATACGCCCAGGACCCTGGCCTCCTCCCACACCCTGTTCAGCGCCTCTATGGTTCTCCGCAGCGCCTCCTCTCTGGCTAGGTTCTTGAAGTATCCAGGGTGGAACACGACGATGTAGGCCTTCATCCACTCAGCTGCCTGGAGGGACTGGACTATCCTTCTAATACTGGCCTCCACGGTCTCCTGCTTGTCGGCGGCGAGGTTAATGAAGTAGGGTGCGTGAAGCGACATAATGACATCGTATTTCACGGCCTCCTCCCCCAGTAGCCGGGCCTTCTCCTCCTTTATGTTAACGCCCCTCACTGCCTCATACTCTAGGGCGTCCAATCCCAGCTCGGCCAGGTAGCTGGGAACCTTCTCCATAGGGCCCTTGAAGTCTACGGGCTTGCCCGCTGGTCCGAACCTTATACGCATCCCAGGGCACCCATAGGATTATTGCTCCAAGCTCCATTAACAGTTCCGCCTGAGCCGGGTGGGGGAAAGTTTAAGAGCCCCATCATGAACCTGTAGGCGGGGTGTGGATGCAGTGCCTGTAACGGACCCGGTGAAGCTGGAGATCGTCTACAACCGCGTCCTGAACAAGATGGTATGCAGGAAGTGCGGGGCACTAAACCCTCCAGGAGCCAAGAAGTGCAGGAGATGCAGGAGCAAAAACCTGAGGCCCAAGAAGAAGGGTGCAGGGTTCAAGAGGTAGCGCGTGCCCCCGGCTCTGCGTCCCGCATCATACTTTGAAGGAGCACTCCTTGAGCCTCCTTTCTATAACGCTTCTCTCATCTTCGGGGAAATATTCCAGGCTTCTCTTGATCAGGCGGGGGTTAAGCTTCAGCTTACCCCTGGCAGCGAGCTTTGATATCTCCCTCAGCCTCTCCAGATCCTCCTCGCCGCCAGCCCTAGCCTTGAGCACCACGTAGTCCTCGGGCTGGATCACCTTGACATCAACGCCGCTTATCCTCTTCGTGGTAGCGGACTCCAGTATTGCGGGAGGAATGTAGAAGTCGTGAATGTTCTCGTAGAATTCTACTGGTAGGTCGCCCGACTTCACCCTAGCCACGAGCCTCGGCGTCCCTAGGTCAGTGTAGCCGAACCCCCAGCCCAGCTCCTCGGCCAGGGCCCGGTAGAAGTCCTCCTCTATAAGGGGGCTCATGTTTAGGGGGAAGAGGTCAAGGTCGCCGCTGAGCCTCTGTGCCTTGATGGCCAGCTCCACGGAGGTTCCACCTATTACTACAGCGTCCACGCCCCGTTGGAATAGCTCCTTCATGACGTGCGCCAGGTCGCTGACAAGGTACATTGCTGGCACCCTAGGCACATATCAAGCCAACATGGGTTATAACGGTACCGAGGCAGGAGTAGGTATTTAACCCCACCGGATTACCATGTATTATTGGGCCGGGGTGGCCGAGCGGTCTAAGGCGGCGGGCTGCAGTGGAGCGCCCGCAACAGGGTCCGCCCATCGGAGACCCGCTATTTCGCGGGTTCGAATCCCGCCCCCGGCTCCACACATTTCTTATACCCTGCTGGGACCAGATAGGCTAGGGCGTAACGTATGGGTCTGCTAGTAGAACGATTCGAGCTTGGTCCTCTAGCCACTAACTGCTACCTGGTATACAAAGGGGATCGGGCCATAGTTGTGGATCCGGGGTGGCCTTCTGAAGTTGATGCTGTGTATAGGAGGGTGCGTGAGCTGGGACTGCGGGTTGAGGCAATTGTGGCTACCCACGGTCATTTCGACCACGTCCTAGGTGTAGGGAGGTTTAGAAGGCTTCTGGGCTACGAGCCTCCATTCATGGCGCATAGGAGCGACGTGTCGATGATAATGTCCGCACATCTGGTGGCCGAGCAGTGGCTTGGCGTGCGCGTCGACCCTCCACCTATGCCTGACGACTTCCTAAGGGAGGGCTCGATTATTATGTTGGACAATGTAGGTCTCAAAGTCTGGGAGACCCCAGGCCACTCGCCCGGCAGCATAACCCTTCTCGCGGAGGACTCTGCCCTGGTTGGCGACGTGTTATTCAGGGGCTCTATTGGGCGCGTAGACCTGCCCGGCGGCTCCTGGAAGGAGATGAGGAGGAGCTTGCTACGTCTAGCAGGTCTGCCGGGGGAAACCAGGATCTATCCCGGCCATGGACCCCCTACGACCATCGAGCTGGAACTGGCTGACAATTACTTTGTCAGAGGGGCGTTAGTGGGCAGCGAAACATAATTCAGGACCCGGAGTCAGGGTAACGGCTAGGCGAGGGGTGTAGCCCGGCGGTGTCAGCCCTCATAATGTTCCTCCTCGTCGTCCTGTTCTCCATAATAGTTGTACGTATAGGGACTGTGGCCCTAAAAATGACGGGTCTTTCCCGGGATGTGGCAGCGTTCCAGGCCCAGTCGGCCTTCTCGGGCGTAGGTTTCACCACATCTGAGTCGGAATACGTGGTTTCGCACCCTGTTAGGAGGAGGATCATCAGGATTCTCATGTTGCTGGGAAGCGCTGGGTTCACCTCGGCCCTGGCCACCCTGGTACTTACTTTCGTCAACACGACGCCTGCCGAGAGCCTAGAGAGGGCCATGTGGCTGGCTGTAGGGTTGGGTGCACTTCTTTTCTTCGGCAAATCGAAGCTTGTGGATCGTGGCCTCAGCTGGCTCATAGAGAGGGCGCTGGATCGTTTCACCACTATAAGGGTGTACGACTACGAGCAGCTCCTGGGCCTTAGCAGGGGCTATACTATATCGATGTTCAAGGTGAGGAGAGACAGCTGGCTAGCAGGTAGAAGGCTGAGGGACCTCCGCCTGGATGAGGAGGGTGTCCTTGTGCTCTCGATCTACAGGAGGGTTGACGGGGAGGAGAGGTTCATCGGGGCGCCCCATGGGGACACCGAAATAATGGTTGGAGACACTTTGGTCTGTTACGGGCCCGAGGATACTCTGCTCAACCTCTCCAAGAGGCTTAAGGGACCTGTTGGCGATAGGGAGCATGCAGAGGCGGTTAAGATGGAGAAGCTCAGGGAGCAGAGGAGACAGATGACGGGCGGCTATGACTAATAATAATTAAAAATCTTGATTTATCCTCGTATCTCTGGGTGAAACCTGGCCGAAGTAAGGGAGAGACGCGGGGTGCCTGGCCATAACCAGGGAGGGTCGGTGGTTGAATGCTGAAGTAGTCTGGCTTCCCCTAAGGGCCTTCACAGACCCATACTGGGTTCCATGGGTGCCTACGCGTAGAGAGCTACTCGACACGATATTCTCGCTAGTTAAGCCTACGGCGAGGGATGTATTCTACGACCTGGGCTCGGGCGACGGCAGAGTCGTGGTAGAGGCTGCTAGGAGGGGTGCTGGAAAAGCTGTAGGTATAGAAAGGAATCCCGAACTCGTGGCTGAGGCTTGGAGACTTGCACATAGGGAGGGTGTGGCTGATCGGGTCAAGTTCATTCTTGGAGACTTCTTCTCTATACCCATAAGGGACGCCACCATAGTCTACATGTACCTGTTAACGAGGATCAACAGGATGTTGAGGAGGAAGCTGGAGGCGGAACTAAGGCTTGGAACCCGCATAATAACTCTAGACTTCGAGATACCCGGGTGGCGCCCCGTCCACGTCGTGTCAAGGAGTGTCGGCGGGATGGAGAGAACTATTTATCTTTACGTGAAAGGCGTCTCCAACCCCTGAACCTTCGCCGCCAGGTCAAAAGCTTAAACCATTCCTCTGAAAGATATATCTGTGGTAGGAATATCTGGAGCGTCACATAATGTTAGGGTGCCGAGCCTTGAAAGGGTCGGCACCCCGGATCCACCGTCCAAGGAAGCCGCAGGACCCGTTGAAGATAGACCTGGTTCTCAGCACTGACCGTTGCCTCATGAGCGACTACCATGGACACGTGTTCCTAGGCTTCCTAGCGACAGGGCCCGTTTTGCTGCCCTTCAAACGGCTTTGGGTCGAGTTCGCCTGCCCGCCGGTGGGTGTGGATAGGCATGGCAGGCCCCTCCAGGCGCCCTATGGCCTTAGGAAGCTGGAGGCGAAGCTTCAGGAGAAGGGCTTCGAGGCATATGTGGTGGATCCCGACTTCGTGCCCTATTATGTGACCCGCGGTGCTAAGGGCCTCTTCGTGGGGCATCACGACTATTTCGCCATGGGTCCGCCCAGCAACGAGTGGTGGATGATCACTGGTAGGAAGCCGCTGAACGCCGAGAGCTTCGAGGAGTTCATCTCGTTCCCTGAGATATGGTGGGCCAAGAGGATGCGCGGGTTAAAGGTAGTTGTAGGAGGCCCTGCCGCGTGGCAGTGGCTAGTTGATCCTGCAAAGCTGGCCAAGTGGCCTGTTGACACCGTTGTTGAGGGCGAGGCCGAGCGTGTAATCGTGGAGCTGGCTGAGAGAATAGTTGATGGCGAGGAGTTACCGCGCCACGTGGTGGTAGGTCCCGGGGACACTCCCAGTGTAGAGGAGATCCCGGAGATAAGGGGTGCCAGCATCAACGGCATCGTCGAAATAATGAGAGGCTGCCCTAGAGGGTGTCAGTTCTGCTCCGTAACCCTCAGGCCGTTGAGGATGATGCCGCTCGACAGGGTGGAGAGGGAGATAACTGTTAACTTAAGGGCAGGTATACGAAACGTAGTTTTCCACTCGGAGGATGTCCTGCTTTACGGCGGCGAGGGGGTCAGACCTAAGCCTGAACCCCTCCTGCGCCTTCATAAGCTCGTTGTCAGGCACGACCTGGGCTTGGCTTGGAGCCATGCTAGCCTCGCGGCGGTGAAATATGGAGAGGAGGAGTACCGCCTAATATCAAGACTGTCAGAGATGCTGATAGACGGGGAGAACAGGAAGTTCATAGGCGTAGAGGTGGGCATAGAAACGGGTTCTCCCCCTCTTGTAAGGGCAGTTATGCCTGCTAAAAGCGCGCCTTATCCGCCTGAAATGTGGCCCGAGATCGTTGAGGACGCCTTCGCCATAATGCATGATAACAGTATCGTGCCTGCAGCCACCTTCATACTGGGCCTTCCCGGCGAGACGCCTGGGGATGTGGTGAAAACAGTGGAGCTATTGGAGAGGCTCAGGCCTTACCGCAGCATAGTCGTTCCCATGTTCTTCGTCCCTCTAGGCAAACTGGTCGGCAGGAAAGGGTTTGCGAAGGAAATGCTGCGAGAGGAGCATGTCGAGGCTCTGAGAGTGGCTCTTAGACATACATTATATTGGGCTAACAGGCTGCTCCCAGAGTATCTAAACGGCAAGAGTAGCCCGGCCCTCCGCATGCTTCTCAGACTTCTTCTGAAGGCCCTTGAGCTGAAGGCTAGGCGGGCCGAGAAGACGGTTGAACATATGCTGAGAAGGTGAGGAGGGAGATTAGGAGCCCTTCCCCTACCTATGTGGTGGGCCCGGGGGGATTTGAACCCCCGACCTACGGGTCTCTCCAGCCCAGCTCCAGTAATAGTTCATCCCCCGCCGGGGCGGGGTCGTCAGACCCGTAGCGTTCTACGGGTCTCCCTCCGCGGGGCTGACCCGCTCACTGGAGCCCGCCGCTCTGCCTGGCTGAGCTACGGGCCCACCAGCGGGCACCGATCATAGTAGGGGAGTGTAGGGGTCTTAAATGTTATCCGGATCCTCGGCCAGGCGCAGCTCCAGCTGGTTAAGCTGGGAGAGAACTTGCTCCACGTACTCGTCGATCTCGCCTGGCTCGACTCCTCTGCGCCGGGCTATGTTCTTCACTATTTTCTCCACAAGCCAGTACTTCTTGTATCTCTCATTGAGAGTTTTCCACTTGATCCCCTTGAGCGCCTCCGCGATCCTCTCATTGTAGGAGAGAACCCCCTTCTTCATGAGCACCGCTATTATGGGATAGCCTACATAGCCTCTGTACCTAGTGCCGTTGTCGTCGCTGTAGGCAAGTCTCTTCTCGATGTCCACCGCCACGGTGTAGGTCTTGTCGCCTAGAGAGGAGGTGACCTGGGCCTTCTTCTCGTCGAGGAGCTTGACGCGCCCATCGGCCAGGCTCCCCACGGCTTCCAGCACCTTTATGCGAGGAGGCATTTTTAGAGGCTGCAACCTATGTCAGCTCCCGTAATTAGGTTATAGTCTCTGGCGTCTAATACGGGTTGCTAGTCCTTCGGGTAGGCTTCCAGGATCTCCAGTCTCTCCCTATCCCTGGCTGGCAGGCCTATCGCCAGCGCCTTGATCTCCGCCGTGACTTCCTCCAGCCTTCTCCTGTACCGGGGGTAGAGCATCGGTATGGCTGTGCCTGTCCTTGAGGCCCAGAATCTGTGCAGCCCTACAGGTATGAATAGTGAGAGTAAGCCTAGGGCTGAGAGAAGCATGCCCGCCATGCTAAGACCTGCAACCGCTACAAAGAGTCCCAAGGCGATGAGTATGAAGGACCTCGTCAGGGCTAGCTGTGCCGCCTTGACCTTCCTCAGGAGGATCTGCCTTTCTATCACCAGGTTGAGCACCTGGTCGACGGCATCCCTGTGTCTGGAGGGCTCCCTGTATACGTATGGGGCAAGTCTGCTGAGCAGCTCCTCATACCTCTCCGGCACAATGAGATAGGTTGTGCCGTCACTGTAGGGCGCTAGGACTATCTTGGAGGTCAGCCCCACCTTGTAGATGTAGAGCCTGCCGGCCCGGCGGGGCCTCGCGTTCTTTCCCAGTGACCTCACATATTCCTCCACAATGCCCTTAATTTCATCGAAACCGCCCCTCAGCCAGATGCCACTGGGCATCGACGGGGCCCGGAAAATAGTTGGTTCAGGAGGGGTAAAAGGCTACTCTCTCTTGTAGGGCCTACCTATATGGGCCGGCGGCCTCGACACGCCTATGAACCCTGCTACCACTACCAGCGTGGCTATGTATGGCAGAGTGTTGAGCAGGCTTATGGGGACTACAGCCTTGATCTCGGGGATTATCTTCAGCCACTCCGCTGCAGTCCACGTTATGCCGAAGAGGGCCCCGCCTGCAAGGGCTAGGAGCGGGTTCCAGTTGGCGAAGTTGACGAGAGCTAGAGCTATGAAGCCCCTGCCAGCCGAGAGCTCCTTGGTTATGCTTGACAGCCAGTCTATGCTGAGGAAGGCCCCAGCCAGCCCTGCCAGCGCAGCCCCGTAGACTGTGGCCACTGTCTGGACCAGCTCCACGTTGACGCCGACCACGTCGGCCGCTTCGGGGTTCTCGCCCACAGCCCTGATCTTCCTCCCGTAGCCGGTGTTGTTGAGCATGTAGTGGGTGGCCACGGCTATGAGTACTGTTAGCAGGAACACCGGGCTTATCCTGAGCAGCGGGAGGGCTGGTACCTTAGCCTCGGGAGGTACGGTATGGTATCCCCTGACATGCCACACAGCCTCTATGCCGAAAGGCACCAGGCCCAGTGCCAGGAGGTTCACGCCCAGCCCGCTGATTATCTGGTCCCCCTTAAGGTAGTTGGAGATCATGCTGTGTATAACACCTATAAAGGCCCCGAGCACCGTCCCAGCAGCAAGGCCCAGCCAGGGATTGCCGGTCACCTCTGCCACGTAGACGGCTATGAAGGCGGAGAGCAGCATTATGCCCTCTAGGCCGATGTTAACCACGCCCGCCTTCTCGGTAACTATCTCGCCTATCGCCGCCAGCACTAGGGGCGTCATGGCATAGGTTGTCTGCCTGGCTATCTCGACGATTGCCCCGATATCCACTACCCACCACCCCTGGTTAGCCTGGTTTTAAGGAGCCTCAGGAGGCCGGGCACGGCTAGCGCGATAATTATGACGCCCTGGACGGCCTTGACCATCTCGAGGGGGACACCGGCGACTATCTGCATGCCTCTCGCGCCCGCCGTGAGGCCTCCCACGAATATTGCTGCGGGGATTATTCCGAGTGGGTGGTTAGCCCCTATAAGCGAGACCGTTATCCCGTCGAAGCCGTAGCCGAACAGGTTGGAGAGACCTGTCGTTATAGCGTAGTGGGGTGGGCGGCCAGCGATCTCGCAGACGCCAGCGAGGCCCGCGGCTATGCCTCCTATTATGAAGGACCACAGCACGGCTCGCTCCGGATTTATGCCGCCGTATCTGGCTGCCCTAGGATTCATACCTGTTGCTCTGATCTCGTAGCCGAGGACCGTGTGCCAGAGCAGGTAGTATGACAACAGTGTAACCACAACTGCCAGCACTATGGAGGCCGTCAACTCCGTCCCCTTCAAGAGGATGGGAAGTCTTCCGGGTTCGGGCATCTCTATGGTTTTGGACGGATCCCTAGGATTAGGGAGCAGGTCGACCCTTGTATACTCGACGACCCAGAAGGCGATCCAGTTGAGCATTATGGTTGATACGACCTCGTTGACCCCCTTGTAGGCCTTCAGTACGCCGGCAATGGCGCCCCAGAGAGCGCCGAGCAGGGAGCCGAACAGTATAGCAAGCGGCAAGTAGAGTGGGCCTGGCAGGCTCATGGCTGCGACGAGGACCGCGCCAAGGGCACCTACGTACATTTGGCCCTCGGCACCAATGTTGAACACTCCAGCCCTGACACCGACAGCGAATGTTATGGCTGTGAACATTATGGGTGCTGAGAAGCTTAGTGTCATGGCGAGGTTGTAGGGGTCGGTGGTTAGGATGGATGTTCCCAGCATAGCTCTATACGCTTTGATCGGGTCATAGCCTCCCAGCCACATTATGACGCCGGAGATGGCGAAGCCTGCTATGAGGGCCACCATGATCTCGGCAAACCTGTAGAGGCTCTCAATCAGTTTCTGCCTCTCCACGGTTATTCACCCTCCTGCCAGTCTATAGCCTCCCATCATCATTCCTATCTGCTCCCTCGTCAGCTCCTCTGGCCTCGCGATACCCATGAACTCGCCCTCGTACATGACCGCTATCCTGTCGCTAAGCTGAAGTACCTCGTCCAAGTCTGCCGACACCAGTAGCACTGCTTTTCCACGCGTCCGCATGTCTACAAGCAGCTTCCTGATGTACTCGGTGGCAGCTACGTCGAGCCCTCTGGTCGGCTGTGCCGCCACTATGAGTTTAGGCTCCTTGCTTAGCTCTCTGCCGACCACGAGTTTCTGTTGGTTCCCTCCACTGAGGCTCCTGACCGGCGCATCTAGGCTCGGCGCAACTACTGCAAATCTCTCTATGATTTGGGACGCGTGCCTCCTGATGCTGGACCATAACAGGTTGTAGAACTTGCCCATGAAGCGCCTGCCCCTCTGAACACCTAGGATAGAGTTTTCGGCCACGTTCATGTCCAACACTAGTCCCAGCCCCTGCCTATCCTCGGGTATGTGGCCTAGACCCATGCGGTAAAGCTTGGAGGGTGGGAACCCCGTGACGTCGCGGCCTTCGAGCAGGATCCGTCCCTTCTCAGGCCTCCTCAGGCCCGTTATGGCTTGGATGAGCTCGCTCTGACCGTTACCCTCAACGCCAGCTATACCGAAGATCTCGCCAGCCTTAACGGTGAATGAAACCCCCTTAACGGCCCACTCGCCCAGGTCGTTCCTCACCCAGAGGTCCCTAACTTCTAGGATGGGCTCCCCGGGTTCTCTGGGTGGCTTGGATACCGTGAAGACAACCTCCCTGCCAACCATCATCTTGGCCAGTTGCTGTGGTGTAGCCTTGGACGTCTCCACCACGCCTACAACCCTGCCGTTGCGCAGCACCGTAACCCTATCGGTGACCTCCAGCACCTCTCTCAGCTTGTGGGTGATGAAGATCACTGTTTTGCCCTGGTTCTTGAGCCTCCGCAACGTCTCGAAGAGCTCGTCGGTCTCCACAGGGGTCAGGTTGGTTGTAGGCTCGTCGAGTATGAGGACATCGACGTTCCTGTAGAGCATCTTCAGGATCTCGGCCCTCTGCCTAACCCCGAAGGGCAGGTTCTCGATCCTGACGTCAAGCGGCACTTTTAGCCCCGTTTCCTCCATCAGTTTTTCTATCCGTAGCCTAGCGTCGCCCTCTGCTTTCAGGCCGAGGACTATGTTTTCATAAACAGTGAAGACCTGAACCAGCGCCAAGTGCTGATGCACCATGCCTATACCCATCTTGAGGGCTTCCGAGGCGCTCTTGAAGGAGACTTTCCTGCCATTAACCCATATTTCGCCGCTGGTGGGTCTCAGTAGCCCGGAGAGTATCTTCATAAGCGTGGTCTTGCCAGCCCCGTTCTCACCGAGGAGCCCATGTATCTCGCCTCGCCGCACATAGAAGTCTACGCCTCTCAGGGCGACAGTACCGTCGGGGTATATCTTGGTTATTCCCCGCATCTCTATAAGGTGCTCCGCGCCCCTGGAGCCTGCGGCCAACCTTATCGGACCAGAAAACCGGTTGTGTGGAGCGATAAAAAAGAATTGAGGTGCCGGGAAGGCTAGCCTGTGGGCACGCCTAGCTGCTGCCTTATCTGCTTTATCTCATCGCTGTCCAGAGGTATCTTAGCCGCTATGTCTGAGAACTTGAGGCCGTCAACCGCGACGTCAGGATTAGTCTTGAGGGTCTCAGCCAGTTTGTCGACCTCCTCCCAGATCCAGCTGGGTATAGCCTCTCTCATGGCCTTGACCTTGTCGATTATCTGCTGCTTCTCAGCCTCCTTCACTGTGCCAGCCTGTATGCCGAGCTCCAGGAAGGTTTCCAGGTCCTCAAGCTTGCTTATGGCCACGCCTCCCTCCTTCAGACCCAGCTCGAGGATGCCGCCGAACTTGTCGATCTTCTTCTGATAGTAGTCGAGCGCCCTCTTCACCGCAGTGTAGACGCCCACGTCGACCCTCTTCATCATGCTGGCCACTATAAAGCCTGGTTTGATGTAGTCCTGGTCAGCGTCGACACCTATGGCGAAGGGCGGCCCCATGTCCTTGCCCTCCTGCTTCGCCTTCTCCTCAACTGCCTCGAATATTCCTAGGCCGGTAGCGCCGGCCACGTTGTAGACAACGCAGGCACCCTGGGCCAGCTGTGCCTGGGTTGCCGTCTTACCCTTGGCCGGGTCGTTGAAGGCGCCGGTGTAGGTCCACAGGACATTGAGGCTCACGTCCTGTCCAGTATGCTGCTTGTAGACCTGTTCGCCGTACCTTATGCCCCAATAGTAGCCGGCCTCGAACTTGTAGAGCACCGGGATCTCCATGCCCAGCACCACTCCGACAGCGCTACAGCCGTAGTTGGCTGCCACCATAGCTGCCAGCGCGCCGACCAGCGCACTGCCTTCGTGTTCCTTGAACAGGACACTCAGCACGTTGGGTTTGTCGGGAATGTAGCCGTCTATGATGGCGAAGAGCTGGTCAGGATACTCCTGTGCTGTCTGGTTGACGGCGTCGGTCATGAGGAAGCCCACGGCTACGATGAGGAGGTATTCGCCGGACCTGGCTAGGGTTCTAAGGTTGGGCAGATAGTCGGACTCCGACTTGCTCTGGACCTCAACTAGCTCGAGGCCGAACTCGTCGGCAGCTCTCTTGGCACCCAGGTACGCCATGTCGTTGAAGCTCAGGTCGCCCCTGCCGCCTATGTCGTATACGACGGCGATCTTCTTAGGTATCGCTGGCGCCGAGGTTGTAGTAGTCTCCGCAGGGCCTCCGCGTAGCAGGAAGAGGGCGGCTCCAGCGGCGAGCACAACAAAAACCACTATGAGCAGGGCTGCGGTCTTGGATAATGCTCTCTTCAACCCACTCTTCACAGGGCTCAACCCCCTTAGGGCTAAAATAGTTCGAGGCTACAGTGATATTTAATGTTTCATTTAAACCGGCACATCAACAACGGAGTGGAGGGAAAAGTTTTCCACTCCTAGCCGTGGAAGGTTATGGTGAACTCGCAGTAGGGGTCTCCCTTGCATATACACTTGGTCTCATCGACGGAGACGCTCCTGTCGGTGAACGCCTGGACCAGGCCCGCAATCACCCCCCGCTCGTAGAAGGATGAGGGCTCCTGGATCCCGTGTCTCCTAGCTATTACGCACTCCCAGTTGTAATGGAGCCTGATTACTATTCGGTCCTCTCTCAGGGGATCCCCGTAGGAGTACTCGACTATTTCTCCCCTATACCTGCCAGTGGTAAGCGTGTAAATCAATAGAAGTTCCAGGGCTTTGCGCAGATCGGTTATCCCCAGGCTTATACAGTGGTCCCTGAATGTCTCGCCAACTGTTACTCCCTGGTAGTAGAGGAATGCGTTGCCCGTGGGCCCGAACCGCTCCCTGATCCTTATCACTATCGCCTTCTGGGCCTCCTCCGAGATCATAATATACCTAGACCCGGCATCATCCACTATGGGGAAATGATGGGTATCGGCCAGTATCTGGGAGAATTGAGGCTTCACCAGCTCTACGTAATCGACAGAGTCTAGCTTCTCCAGCTCCTTCTTTACGTCACCAGGCTCTACTGTTGCCTCTGTAAAGTCCGCCACTATGAAGCCCGTTCCGACCTCTCCTATGCCTACCCGGGCGCCGAAGACGATGTTCCAGAGGTTCACTCCGTATTTTTTAAAGATCGACGCTAAATCCGCAAGAACCCCGGGCCTGTTGTAGACCCTTACATAGAAGCCTACTAGGCGCCTACCTTTAAGATACAGGAGGTTTCCAACCAATATGGGATCCACTGACTCAGAGTGGTTGCTGTAAGAACCGTTCAGCGTCATCACTGAACACTGGGTTAATATCGGAAGCCTCTTCTATAAAAATCTTAGTATCATCAGATTATTGTTCGATATTTAAACCATTCACAGAGCCATTACGCGTATTCAAAGCAAAATCGAATTATTACCGGTTCGAAGCCAAAAAACAATAGTCGAGCCTTAAGACTGAAACTCTACCATTACTTCAGATACTCTGTCACCCTCCAAGACATAATAACCTTATCACAGCGTGCAGCCTTATCACCCTAATCTTAACTCTCTGTAGCAGGCTTCCCCTAAGAGCCTAACTATAGAACAAGTATATACCGGTTAGAGGATATCAGTCCTGGCCACTCTCGTCATTCCGGGGATCCCGGAAAGGGTGTGTATTCATCATCTACTGGGGGTGTGTGGTTGTGGCCGCCGGGCCCCTTTCCCAGCGCGCATAGTTGGCGCCGGGGAGGGGATTTGAACCCCCGACCACCGGGTTAACAGCCCGGCGCTCTACCCGCTGAGCTACCCCGGCACCTCGGCGGCCATTTCTGGGAATATACTGTAGGGTTATTTATTCTTTAACGCGGCCTGTTGCAGAGTATAGTCCTATTGTTTTTCTCAAAAGTTGTCAATATACTGAAATAATATCGTTTTAAATAATAAATTATCAATAAAAATTTATATAGTCCCCCACCATTTTCTAAATACGTGAATATATCTAGAGAACCACTAACTACCTAGTATGCAGGGGGTGGTGGGACATGTTGCTGCGTAGGCGGATTGACCGCAAGTTGCGGCGGGTAGCCTCTAACCTAATGTATCCTGGCCGGCCCGGGATGTTCAGAGCCAGGAGGCTGGAGCTGGACATAGACGAGATACCGCCGGAAGCTGTTCTCGTAGATCTGCGCAAGTTCGTGGACTACGAGGAGTGGCACTTGCCCGGCGCCGTGTTGA
Source organism: Pyrodictiaceae archaeon (assembly GCA_015520265.1). GTDB lineage: Archaea > Thermoproteota > Thermoprotei_A > Sulfolobales > WAQK01 > WAQK01. Next base: position 46,616 of record WAQK01000097.1, read on the forward strand.
TGGATCCCTTCGCCATCTCTCCGGAGAAGCTGAGGAGAGATAGGATCTATGTGTTCTACTCGTACCGTGGAGAGCTTAGCAGGAGGATCGCGGAGAAGCTGAGGAGGCTCGGCTTCCAGGCATACTCTTTGCGGGGAGGCATAGAGGACCTCCTGAAGCGTAGGAGGATGAGGCCTGTAGCCTTCTAGAATTCTTCGGGTTTCTCCCAGAGTTCTATCATCCGCTTACGCTTAACCCTAGCCATAACCCTGTCCAGGTACCGGTAGACGGTGGCGTGCCTCCTGCCTTGGATCAGCATCTCTATCGCCTCCCTAGCGGCGGTGGCCTGCTCGTAGTCCCCTATTATGGCCACGTAGTCCCCGTACACCGATATGTAGGTGCCTGTCATCTCCTCCAAAGTTTTCCTGGCCTTGCCTCCCTCGCCTATGATCCTGCCTTTAACCCTAGAGAGGTGGTTGGGCGAGTCGCCTACATACTGTTTAAGGTCTATCACTACAAGCATCTGGTCCTCGTCCAACACTCTGAAGGCCTTGTCGGGGCTGAACCCGTGGGCCACGGCCTTGATGAAATCCTGGGCCTTCATCAGGTTAATGGGGGGCACGTCGGGCGCCTCGGGCTCTATGATTACCATCCCGGACTTGCTGTCGATGGTTATCTTGGTCCTAGTCCTCCTCATGAGTTCCTCCTTGACCTTGCCTCCCTCGCCTATAAGCACGCCAAGCCTCTCCGGTGGCACCTTAGCGTAGAGTCTCAGGTGCCCCGTTCCTCCTTGCCGCATTCCGTAACCCACCCGTAGAGTTCTTGAACGCTTGGCACACTTATACCTACCTCCTCGCCGAAGAACCTCACCAGGTTTCTCAGATCCCTTGCCAGGAACTCTTCAGCCAGCATGTGAGCCAGATCCACGGCCTGTGACACATCTATCACGACTACCTCGTCGCCGTAAATCATGACGTTATACTCGCTGAGGTCCGCGTGGACCAGCCGAGCGCGGCAATATGCCCTTTTAACGTATTCGACCAGAGTCCGGAAGACCTTCTCGTGTTCATCCTCGCCCAGCTCGGGCGCCGCCTCCTTGAGAAGGGGCGCCCTTCGACCCTCCTCGCCTATGAACTCCATAACAATAATGTTTTTATGCACCGCGATAGGTCTGGGCACCCTGACCCCCGCCCTGTGGAGTCTGATCAGGTTCCTGAACTCCTTCCTGGCCCACGCCTCCATGAGTCGCCGTGTATCCTTGAAGAGCAGGCCCTCGAACCTCGGGTCCCCCTCGATGTATTTTCTGATCCCCTTCTTGAACTCGGCCGTAGCTGTAAGGTATATCTTGACGGCCACGTCCTCTCCTTGCCTGGTCTTTCCCCAATAAACCCTGGCCTCTTTGCCTGCGCTCACCACTCCGTAGAGCCTGTGAATGTAGCCCCTCCTCATTAGGTCGTAGAGGGCCATGACGGTCCTCGTGTCGAATACCTCCTCCACAGTCTCGTAGAGGTCCTTGTCCTTCCGCCTAGGTTCCTCTCGGCGTGGATATAGCCTGTCGACTTCCTCGTCTATGCCCTCAGGGGGAGAAGATGAGGCTCTACGCGGCCCGCCTCCGTGGATGGGAAGGTCCCAGCTGGGAGGCTCGTGGAGGAACCAGTAAGGATCCGGAGGCGGGAGGCTCAGACAGCACCACCCTCGAGGAATTCGGGGGATATTATGCCCTTCTCCACCAGCTGGCGGACCTCGTCAGGGAAATATCTATGGACAACATCGGCCTTCTTGTCATCGAACTCCCAGGGCACTATAAGTATGACATCGCCCTCCCTTATCCACACCCTCCTCTTAAACCTCCCGGGAATCCTGCACATTCTTGACTTGCCGTCAGCGCACCTAGCTATCAGGTGTTCGGCGCCCACAAGCCTCTCGACTACGCAGAGTATCTCGCCTTCGCTGGGGAGCACCAACTCTTTGGGCCGCTCCTGCCTCCTTTTCTTCTTCCTTTTCCTTGCCACGCCGTGTCACCTGCCGGGTTCATACTTGCCTCGTTCAAGGACATAAAGTTTGTTGCCGCTCCTATGCACCTTGACTAGGACGCCTGGCTCCAGGTCGGAGTGGGGGATGAGCCAGGTCTTGGGTATCTCGATTGTTTCATAGGTATCCATTTTCATCAAATGTATCGTGGTGCCCGTCACTGCAGTAACCATGTATTCCTCCAGACTGGCATTGTCTATTCGTTCGAACAGGTCTTCTCTCCAAAGCTCGTCGCCCTTGACGACCATCACTTTGCCCCTAGCGTTCCTGAGGTATACCCTGTTATCTGAAATTCTCTCCACGGTGACCAGGTCGCCCCTATAGATCAGCTTCTCGCCCTCCACGATGCTCGGCAGCCTGACAGAGTAGGTGATCCTCACTTTCACCTTCCCGTCACGTCGTCTCCCTATAACCTTGTGTGTTTCCACTACTTTAGCGGCGAACCTGTCCCTCAGCTTGGCAGCTATGATCCTGGCGGCCCCCTGGTCAGTTATTTTGAGATCCACTCCTTCCCGCAGCTCCTCGACCTCGCCTATACTCTCGGCCAGCCTGCGGGGCAGCGTGGAAATGAAACGCTCCACCTCCATCCACTGCCTGTGGCTAAGCCTGCCACCTTCGCTTCTGACCTGTATGATCGCCTCGTAGACCTTTCCAGCCCGTCTGGTACACTGTGGACATAGGCCGTAGCTAACCTTGAGAAGTGTACGAATCTCCCTTTCCACCCTAGAGCCATTCCTGAGCGTGACCGAGAACCGGGCCATAATGCTTCCCCTGTGGCTGCTCTCCATGCTTATATCCAGCTCCTCCAGGGTTATGCTGGATACCTCGGATGTAGGCGACACGCTTGACAAGAGCGCAGCCTCCACGGCGGCCTGTATGCTTTCCCCTATACCTCCTGGGCTGGGCAACCACCGGCCACCTGCCCTGTAGGCTCCACACCCGCTACACAGAGTCACGTTTATGCTGCGGGGCAACTCGGCGAAGCCGTACACCTCCAGGTAGCAGTCGGTGCAGAGGCCTTTGAGGAGACTGGACTGGGACTCGACTCGCCTGCCACAACGAGCGCAGAATCTAGTGCTCACCACCTTATAACCACCACCTGTGCGTGCGGAACATTGGAGACCCTCATGACGGAGTCTTCATGGACATGCCCCTTCTCTATCGCCAGCCTAACCACCTTCTCCCCTACCAGGTTCATGACCGTGGCTTGCTCCATGTATGCGGCGAGCTCGTCTAGTTCGACCAACATGGACCCGTAGAACTCCTTGGAGACATCGAGGACTACGCGGCCCTCCCGGAACTTCTTGCCTAGAAGCTCCTCGTCGCAGGCTGCGAGGAGCACCTCTCCGCCTGTCCTGTAGATGCTCATGTAGGCTCGGGCCATGGCCTCTCCCGGAACGGTGTTAGAAGGGCTTCACAGGTGTCTCGGCGCCACAGGCCTCGCATACCAGTATCCAGGCCCTGCTCTTAAGCTTCTCGAGCTTGGTGTCCGGCCTTCCGCAGGTGGGGCATATCACGTACTGCTTGGTGAACATCTGGATCATCTTGTTGAGGACTGTGGAGGAGACACGTATGTTCACGGCCAGCATGCCGCTGTCCTCGTCGTAAGAGCCAGCCGTCGCCAGCTCCCTCAGCAGGAACCTCATCACCAGCCGGGGATCCCTGCGGAGGACGTCGACAATGTCCCTGAAGTTCTTAATGATGGTCTGGCTACCTATGTGGATAACCTGGACTGGAGGCACTTCGAACCTCTCGTACTTCGACACCCTCTTGGGCACCTTGCTGTAAAGCCGCTCCAGCAGCTTGTCGTAGTCGAACATGGTGCTTTGCTCGCCGCTCATTCAGCGCACCCAGACTGTACAGGTGAGGCACGACTATTTAATATTCCTGCAGGGCTTCCGGGAGGGCTAAAATAGATTAGACCGTGGATAAAGGTGTGGGGTAGAGGGAGCGGTTGTAGGCATGCAGGGAGGTATGAGGGTATACATAGAGACCTATGGGTGCGCCCTCAGCCGGGGCGAGAGCCACCTGATGGAGACGGTGCTAAGGAGAAGGGGCGCTAGGATCGTTGGTAGCCTTGAGGAGGCCGACGTGGTGATAATCAACACGTGCATAGTGAGAGGTGAAACCGAGGACAGGATGAGGAGGAGGATAAAGTCCCTCTATGAGGTGCTGGCTGCTAGGGGCAAGAGATTGGTGGTTGCTGGATGTATGGCGAAGGCTATGCCGTACACTGTGTCCAGGCTCGCACCGGACTCCTCGCTGGTCGCGCCGCAGTGCGTGCATAGGGTGGACGAGGCCGTTTTCTCCCAGAGCAGGGTTCTACTCCTGGGCGATGAGCGGAGAAGGGATCTGCTCCCACAGGTGATACGTGGCGTCATAGGCATAGTTCCCATAGCCGATGGGTGCCTGGGGGACTGTAGCTTCTGTGTCGTCAAGTATGCTAGGAGGAGGCTGGTCAGCTACGCGCCGAGAGCTATAGTTAACACCGTCAGGGGGATGCTGGAGAGGGGTGCCAAGGAGATAGAGCTTACGGCGCCTGACACGGCGGTATATGGCGTGGACCTGGCTGGCCAGCAATTGTTGCCGGACCTTGTGCTGAGGATCGTTGAGTTGCCCGGCGACTTTATGGTTAGGGTCGGCATGATGACGCCGGAGTACGCGATGCGGATCCTGGACGAACTTGTGGAAATGTACAGGCACCCAAAGGTCTACAAGTTCGCCCACATCCCGGTTCAGAGCGGCGACGATAGGGTCCTCAAGATAATGAATAGAGGGTATACCGTGGAGGAGTATGTGGAATTGGTCCGCGAGCTTAGGCGCAAAGTACCGGGGATAAGCATTGCCACCGATATAATAGTCGGGCATCCGGGCGAGGATGAGGAGGCCTTCCGGAACACCCTTAAGCTGGTCGAGGAGCTGCGGTTCGAGAGGGTGCACTTCGCCCAGTACTCGCTGAGACCCCATACGCGATCAGCGTCGATGAAGCAGGTGCCGGAGCACGTGAAGAAGGAGCGTAGCAAGAGGCTCCTCGAGGTGGTGGAGAGGGTAGGCTTGGAGGTGCACCGGGCATACGTGGGCGGCGTCTACGAAGCCCTTGTTACCGAGGAGGGCCACTCTGACACGAGGGTGGCCAGGCTGTCCAACTACATGCCTGTCATCTTGCCAGGCAACGTAGACCTAGGCTCCAGGGTTAGGGTCAGGGTACTAGACGCCTCCTACTATGATTTAAGAGGTGTTCTGGCCGGGTAAGCATGGAAAAATGTTTTCAGAATAGGAGGGTTTAGGACTGCTTCTTAGCCTCCTCAACCTCTTCGAGTATCTCCTTGATCTCCGCCTCCGATAGGGCTTGTTTCACACTTTCAGTCCTCCTGGCCTCTTCCTGGAGCCTGGTTACCTCCTCCATTAACTCCTCGTAGCTAGGCAGCTTGCCAAGGAGCTCCTCCAGCCTCTTAGCAGCCTCCTCCAGCCTCTTCAAGTCAGCCTCGCTGGGCTGCGGCTTCTCGGCGGCACCCGCTATGTGCTGGGCTGCGGTTTCAAGTAGCTTGGAGATCTCGAAGGGTATGATGAACTTGGTGGCCTGACCCTCCGACATCCGCTGGAGGGTTTCGAGGCTTAGGAAGCTGAGGGCTGGCCCGTGGAGCGCGGCGGCGCCCGTGGCAAGGATCCTGAGCCTCTGGGCCTCACCTATGGCCCTTAGTATCAGGGCCATCCTTTCGCCCTCTGCTGTCAGCACTTTGCTGGCCCTCTCTCCTTCAGCCCTTCTTATCATGGCCTGCTTCTCTCCCTCAGCCCTGAGGATGGCCGCCCTCTTGTCGCCGTCGGCCTTCAGTATAGCTGCCCTCCTCTCCCTCTCGGCGGCTGTCTGCTCCTCCATGGCCTTCTTGACCCTAGGGGAGGGGTCGACCTCCCTTATCTCGACGCTCTCCACCCTTACGCCCCACTTGTCGGTGGCCTCATCAAGTATCCTTCTAAGCTTGTTGTTTATCGCAGCCCTGTTGTAGAGGATCTCGTCTAGCTCCATATCGCCTATGACGCTTCTCAGCGTTGTCTGGGCCAGCGCTATGACGGCGAGCTTGTAGTTGGCCACCTCGAAGAACGCCTTCTTGGGGTCCACAACCCTGATGTAGACGACGGCGTCCACAGTGGTGGGCGAGTTGTCTCTGGTTATCACCTCCTGTCTCGGCACGTCGATGACCTGGGTCCTAAGATCTATCCTGTAAACATTGCTGATTAGGGGCGGGACCCAGTGGAGCCCCGGCGAGAGTATGCCTATGAAGCGGCCCAGCCTGATGTAGATGCCGACCTCCCAGGGCCTTATCACCCTGACGCCCAGCGCCATTATCAGCGCGATGACAACGCCTAGAAGGAAGGATGCTGCAACAGTGCCAGCTGCAACCACTGCCGACTCACCTGAAAAATACTTGGCTGTTGTTCATAAATTAATGATTCTCTGAAATGAAGGCTAGTCTATCCTCTCGACTATGAGGTGAACGCCCTCTACGTCCACGACCTTGACCTTGGCGCCCACCGGTATGGGCTCGGGCTCTCTGGTTGTTGCCGACCATATGTCGCTGTTGATCCTGACCTGGCCCTCCATGGTGTCTGGCTTCACCTCGCTAACAACTATACCTATGGCGCCAACAAGCCCCTTGTAGCTCATGGTAACAGGTTTACTTGGAGGCGCTAGGCTCCTGTAGATGAGTATGGAGAAACCAGTGATCGGTATGGTTAGTAATGCGAGGATCCAGGGCCCCCACCACACCTCGAGTATCCATGGGAACAGGAGTATCAGGAAGCCGTAGATTATCGAAGCGGTACCAGGTACCGCTATGAAGAACCCAGGCATGAATATCTCGGCGAGCTCCAGTAATACGCCGACTATGATGAACATAATGGCTATATCTGTTGGATCCATTCAGGGGCCCCCATGTTCTCTAAATTGTGTGGCCGGAAATATATCGGTATTCCTGTGGCGCCTAATAGTTTCGGCCAACCCTCTCTATGCACCCCATATACGGGTATCCTTAAAAGTACCTCGAAGCCGAGCATGGTATCGGGAGGCGCCTAAATGCAGAGAATCATAACCTTCAAGCTGCCCGAGCCCCTCCTGGAGAGGCTTGATGCCTACGCCAGTAGGAGGGGTATGGCGAGGAGCGAGGTCATCAGAGAGGCTATACTGGCGTTCCTCGCCATGGAGGAGTACCTGCCCGGCGAGGACGAGCAGGAGCGCGTGGCCGGAAAACTTGTCTTCTAACCACTTCCAGGCCCCTCTAGTCGGGCGAGGTCAGCTTTATATTCCACATGGAAACCAATACGAAATGGTGCCGCCGTAGCTCAGCCTGGTTAGAGCGCCGGACTCATACGGCCGCTGAAGGCTGCCCGAGGTCGGGCCTGGGAGATCCGGAGGTCCGGGGTTCGAAGCCCCGCGGCGGCACCATCCACGTATCTCTACTTCTTCCTACCTTAATGATCTCCCACCGTCGAATGGTATCGCAGTGCCCGTTATGAAGCCGGCTGGCTCCGATGCCAGGAAAGCCACCAGCGCCGCCAGCTCCTCAGGCTCCGCTGCCCTCCCTACTGGTATCTCGTAAGCCATTTTCTGAAGTGCCTCTTCCATGCTTATACCCTCTTCCTCGGCTTTTCTCCTTGCTAGTTGCAGCACCCTGTCCGTGAGCACGAGGCTCGGGAGCACGGCATTGACCGTTATTCCGTGAGGTGCCAACTCCAGGGCCAGGGTCCTGACCAGGCCGAGCAGCGGCATCCGCATAATGCTACTAGTGGCCAGGTTTAGGTAGGGCTTGATCAGGGTTATCGATCCTATGAACACCATTCTCCCCCAGCCCTGGCGCATCATCAGCCGCGCGGCCCTCCTAGCCACCCAGACGGCGCTGAGCCCCACGAGCCTTGCAGCCTCCTCCCAGTCCTCGTCGTCCAGCTCCATGAATCTGCCCGGCTTTGGACCTCCGGTACTGTACACAAGTATTTCTAGCCCGCCGAAAACCTCCTCCACGAAGTCGAAGAGCCTGTCCACCTCATCTTTTCTGGTGAGGTCAGCGGGGTGATAGTATACCTCCACGTGGGGATTCACTTTCCTGAGCCTTGCAGCGGCTTTTTCCAGTGCTTCGCGGCTCCTAGACGATATTATGACGTTTGCACCCTCCCTAACTAGCATCTCGGCACACGCATAGCCCAGACCTCTACTAGCGGCGGTGACTAGGGCCTTTTTGCCCTGAAGACCTAAGTCCATGTTGACACCAGGGTAACAATATCTGGTTCAGCCTAGATTAATCATTCAGTTAGGCCGGGAGAGAAGGTTGGAGCCGCCGGCGGGATTCGAACCCGCGACCACCGGCTCTCCCGCGATCTCGGAGTTGCCGGCCAGGACCGCTACGAGGCCGGCGCTCTACCGGGCTGAGCTACGGCGGCCCTCGGTTCTACAGTGTACCGGGTTCCGGGATTATATTTTTACTCTCGGCGCCTCATGTTATCCTCTGGATCCTTATGGTGTGGCTGGTTCCCTCCCTGAGCCCGTAGGTGAGCACCACTATGTCCCCCTGTTTTACGTAGCCATGCTCTATGGCTTGTTTCAACGTCTCTCCGAGCCCCTCATCGTAGTCGTCGGGGTTTCTAGGCATCACTGCTACGGGTTCGATCCCCCAGTAGAGCCTCATCTTCCTCCTGGTCCGCGGGCTGGCCGAGCCAGCATATACAGGAACCGTTGGCCTGTGGGACGCTATTCTGCGGGGTGTATTGCCTCCCTTAGTGTACACAACCATTTTAGCCCCGAGGCTTTCGGCCAGTATGACTACGCCGTGGGCGAACCGCTCGGACAGCGGCCCGCCGGCTCTGCGGAGGGGTGGTTGGCGCTCCTTCTCAGCCCTTTCAATAATTCTCCTCAGCCACCTTACGCACTCCACGGGGTACTTGCCGATGGCTGTCTCGGCAGTAACCATTAGGCCGTCGACGCCGCTGAGCACAGCGTTGTATACGTCCATCACCTCGCTCCTCGTGGGCACAGGGTTCTCCCTCATGGTCTCCAGGAACTGTGTCGCCACGATGACAGGCTTCCTGAGAAGCCTGACCTTCTCCACTAGTCTCTTCTGGAGGCTTGGTATGTCCTCTAGATTATAGTGCATACCCATATCGCCCCTGGCTATGATGACGCCGTCGGCGGCACCCGCTATTTCATCCACGTTCTCCACGCCGCTCCTGGTCTCGATCTTGGCCAGCACCCCGACATCGTCGGCGCCCAGCATCCTTAAGATCCCTCTGAGCTGCTCAACCGCATCAGGGCCCCTTACGAAGCTGAGTGCCAAGTAGTCGAATCCCAGCTTTACGGCGAGCTCCACATCCCTCAGATCCTTCTCTGTTAGGCTCGGAAGAGGCGGCTCCTTGCCTTTAACCGTCACGGATTTCCGGGGCATCAATAAGCCACCGGCGAAGACCTTGGCTTTTGCCCTGCCTGGACCTACACTGAGAATGCGGAGCACTATTTTGCCATCATCTATCACCACAGTGTCGCCGGGTTCCAGAGATACGAAGAAGGCAGGTTCGGGCACCGGTATGGAGCCATCGCCCGCCTGTTCCGCTAACACCATGTCCACCTCTGCATGGTCCTCTAGCTCCACGGGTCTTGGTAACTCTCCTATCCTTATGCCCGGCCCCGAAAGGTCGCCGATGAGGGCCACCTCCCGGCCCGTGAACTGCTCGGCCTCCCTCAGGGCCTCTACATAGCCTTTCCAGGTCTCAGGGTCTCCGTGGGAAAAGTTGATCCTGAAGGCCTCGGCCCCCTCTTCTATCATCCTGGCTATTACTCCTGCCTCCGACGACGCGGGACCCAGAGTTGCAACTATCTTGGTCCTCACTGGCCCCCACTTCTCCTCGCTTCTGTCAGCCTTCTCAGCTGCTCCATGAGGAGGTTTATATCTATCGCCACCGGGCCCTCATCGCTTATGGTAAAGGGCACCCACTGGAGGCGGTGGGGGACACCCCTCATCCTCCTAACCCTCAGTCTCCTTAGGGGGAAGCCAAGCTCCTCCAGCTGGGGATCGAAGCCCATCTCTATGACGCCGTCAACCATGTAGGACACTATGGCTTCGAGTTGCTCGAACCCAGGGATCCCGGTGTGCATGTCGATCACTCCTAGAAGCCCGTAATTCCTGCAGAGGGCCTTAATGCCCCGTATGAAATCGAATGCCACGAAGGTCTCTGCTGCTATCAGAATAGTGTTTATAGAGTCTATGACTAGGACGCCGCCGTCTACGTTTCTCTCCTCGGCAACCCTCTTGACCAGCGACGTTATTGTCTCTATGGCCTGACGGGGATTCTCAGGGTTGATGTTGGCTGAGAAGCGGCCCTCAATCATGGGTATAGGGGTCTTGAAGCCAGTTATGGCGTAGAACCCCTTCTCGGGCTCGCTCTGAACGACGTCGTCAAGGGACACGAAGAAGGCTGGGCGCTCCCTGTCCAGCGCGTGTCTCACAATCATCATGGTGAAGTAGCTCTTCCCTATGCCGGGGGGCCCCATCATTGTTATCAGCGTCCCTGGCAGAACGCCTCTGGGTAAAAGCGAGTCCACTATATCTATACCTAGCCTAACGGGTTCTCCACCCATACTGCCAACCTCCCCTTAGAAATAATGGTATCGCAGGGATTTTCTATTAATATTGTGCTGGGCGGCGGAAATTATTTGGTCTGGAAAATAGAGGCTACTCCTTCCCCTCCCCTTCTTCCTTCTTTTCCTCTTTGAGTTCTTGTTCCAGTTTCTTTAGTTCTTCTTCTAGTTCTTTTTCTATTTCTTCGATGGGTTTGGGTGGCGGGGTTGTGGCTAGCGTGTAGCCTATCCAGCCCAATATGCCGAAAACACCCAGCACAGCCACAAAACCAGTCAATTTGAGGAGGAACTCGTCAACCTTCATGCCCATAATGTGCCAGTTCGGAGGGTTGAAGAGCAGGCATCCGTAGGCGATTATGACTACTATCGAGATAACCACAAGTAGGGAGCCTATCAGTTTATCGTTCATACCATCGACCCACCGTTCAATGTTAAAGAGTGCGAAAATATTTAACACTGATCCTGGAAGCCCAGCCTCTCAGCTAGGGCTTCGCGGAGCAGAGGGATGGGTAGCGCTCCCTCTTCTAGGAGGGCCCTGTGGAATGACTTCTCGTCGAAGTTCTCGCCCAGCTTCTCCGCGGCTAACCTCTTCAGCCTCTGGATAGCCATTTTTCCATAGTAGGGGCCCAGCTGGTGGGTCGGTCTGTATGGATAGAGGGCTACCTCGCCTAGGGCCTGCTCGGCCGGGATACCCAGAGTCTCGGCGAGCTCCTTGGCAACATCCTCGACGCCTGCCAGCCCCGCGTTGAGCTTTATGTCGGCACGCATTCTGGCAGCCCATGCCAGCTGCTCGAGATAAGTTAGCACCAGGTGTTCGGGTTCTTTGTAGAACCCCCTCTCCCTGGCTAACTCCTCCGAGTAGAGGAGCCAGCCCTCCACGGCTTCCGGTGCTTGGAACACTTTCCTGGCAATACTGGAGTCCTTCATCGCCCAGGATATGTAGAGGTGCCGGCCGGGGTAGATCTCGGACAATATGAGGCGGCAGACACTGTAGGGGTTGTGCCCTCTAAGCATCTCGTTGCCCGCCGGGGGTGTGATATATAGTATGCCCTCACCTCCGCGGAACGGCGTCGGGGGAACGTAGGCTGCCGTCGGTATGAGGGGCCACAGGTGTTTTGGGGTCTCCAACACTTTTACTTCGAGACGCTCGGCGCTTCCCAACAGTTTTTCGGTGAACCTCCTAGCCTCGTCCAGAAACTTGGTGTAGAGCCAGAAGACCTCCTCCTTGTTGCTGGGCGCTCTGGACCCGATTATTCTGAGCACCCTGTCCAGCTCTTCGGAGAACTCTGGGAATACGGGCGTTGGTTCACCGAGCTCCGGGATCCTGGACCCCTGCAGCGCCTTGACCAGTAGCAATCTGCATTTCTTTACCTCTTCCTCTGCTAGCTTGAGGAGTTCGTCGACGCCCTCCTCGATGCCCCGGAGCCTCAGGATTTCCTCGTATACCTGGCGGCCGGGGACAGGGGTTTCGCCTGCCTCCTGTAGCCTGGATTCCAGCCACTCTGCGTACTTGGCAGCTGCATCTGAAGCCTTAGCCGCCGCATCCTCGATCTCCGGCGCCAGGGTGGACGCCATCCTGGCAGCCAGCCCCAGTATGCCTGACATGCTTCTAGCCGCGGCGATCCCTGCTGTGAGCCACGCCTTCACGGGCCTTCTTAGTCTCTCCTTGGACTCCTCCAGCATTCGCGGTATTTGCTCGATCCTTGAGCGTAGTGCGTGAACCCTGTCCTCCAGGCTGTCCTGCCTGACCAGGAGTGGTATGATGGCGGAGTTGGCGGTGTCGGGGGCCTCAGGGTACATCTCCCAGGTTTTCAGCTTCTCGTAGTGGAGGAGCCAGAGCCTGGCCGACATTATTGCTAGGCGGCGGTCTCGGCGCTCGCTTGGCGAGAGGAGCGAGTCGTCCAGCTTCTCCAGTTTGGCTGAAAGTTCTCGGTGGAGTTCGGCTTCCTCCTCCAGAGCCTTGAGGGTCATGCTAGGCATCAGGTGGTCGTAGCCGGGTATACCTAGGTAGGTCGCGTAGTCGGGGCGCAACTTCACGTATTCCTGGAGGTACTCTTCAATGATCCTGTAGACAGGGCTTTTGGTCAAAGCATGGCACCTTTCCGGCGTGTCAGCGTTTCAGCAACTGATACTTATCGCCGTCCAGCCTCTTGACCAGGCCCTGCTCCTCCAGGAAGCTGAGAGCGTAGCGGTAGTAGTAGTCCTCGACCTCTATACCGTACCACTCTTTGAACTTCTCCTTGATCTCGCCGTATGTCAGAGCATCCTTCTCGGGGGGTTCCTCGGTGAGCATCCTCTTTATGAACTGGGTCACGTCCTCCAGCCTGGTCCAGGGGTACTGGAACCACACCCAGTCTTTAACCTCCAACGCGTAGTAGTCGGGCCTAAACTTGGCGACAGGCGAGATCCATTGGAGCACCGCTATTCTGAGCTCCTCGGGCTTCCACTCCTCTAGCACATGCTTCTTTGCCAGCAGCAGGGACTCGCCGGTATCCACAATGTCGTCGACCAAGAGAGCCTTGTGGCCTGACAGGTCTATCTTGTACCTGAACTTCAGCACAGCCCTCTCGGCCTTCTTGGCGGCCTCGGTCCAGTGCTGGCTCTGGATGGAAACCAGGTTCTCCACGCCGAGGAAGTCGCATACCAGCCTCGCAGGCACGTATCCCCCTCTGGCCACCGCTATGACCACGGTAGGCCTGTACCCCGACTCCCGGACCTTATCGGCTAGAACTCGGCTCCACTCGACTATCTCTTCCCACGACACCTTCTTCACGGGAACCTTGGCCAAGGATTCCCTCGATCATTGTACGCTTATATAGGTTTAAAGCGTTTCTAGCATCGCTGTGAGGGGCTTGTCGAGGAGGGCGGCCTACACTGCCATCATACTGTTCGGCCTCGTCAGCCTGCTAGGCGACGTCGTCTACGAGGGAGCGAGGGGCGTAGTTCCGGCCTACCTCGAGTATCTGGGTGCCTCGGCCCTCGTCGTTGGTGTTGTGGGTGGCCTCGGCGAGTTCCTGGGCTACGCGTTTAGACTTGTCGGCGGCTACCTGGCAGATACCACCAGGGCGTACTGGCTGTTCATGTTCCTGGGCTACGGGATGCTGCTGGCCATACCTCTCCTAGCAGCTGCCAGCAGCTGGCAGGTGGCTGCTGCACTGGTGCTCGCAGAGCGCGTCGCCAAGGGCCTCAGGGCTCCAGCCAGGGATACGTTGCTATCCACGGTGGGCGGCGAGGTTGGCGTCGGAAAGGCCTTCGGGCTCCACGAGCTGCTGGACCAGGTGGGGGCGATGGCAGGCCCCGCACTGGTCTCGGCCCTCCTCTACCTGGGCGGGTATAGGCAGGCTTTCTCCTTCCTCCTGGCGCCTTATCTTCTACTCATGGCTATACTGGTCTACACGCACACG
>WAQK01000098.1 GCA_015520265.1 Pyrodictiaceae archaeon
CAAGCTCTTTCAGGATAAGGCAGGAGCCCGGGGCGCGGGGCAGAGCGCCCCTGGTGCTTGCAGTGATTATAGTGTCCACGGCTCTTCTAGTAGGCCTCCTGGCTAGTTATAGCGGCAAACCCGGCTCCGGGGCTTCCGGGCCCCAGATAGCCGACCTTCTGCAGCACGTACAGCTACCGGAAGGCTACTCGGCGTTAGCAGTAATGTTCTCCAGCGAGACTTGCCCCACCTGTAACGAGATGCTTCCATACTGGCGCCAGCTGGAGGAGAGCCCGCCTCAAGGGATAATGGTTGTCCACATAAACTATGATGCCTCTACGGCAACGCTTTTCGCCAAATACGGTGTGACTGAGACACCCACATACGTGGTGCTGGACAGCGAGGGTAGGATACTGGCCCGCTACACGGGGCGCTTCTCAGGCCCTAATATTACCCGGAGCATGTATGAGTGGATAACGGGTGCCACGTCCTCCGCAGAAGGAGGCGAGCCCAAGCCACAGTTATACAGTCTGGCAGCATATCCTGTCCTAGGGGCTATGCTGGCCCTCTCGCCCTGCGTCACCCCTGTTCTAGCCCTCTACGCCGGCATGGGTGCCTCGGGCAGGAGGACCGGCCGCTGCGTCGTTTGTGGTGTGGCCTCATTTGCTGGTATACTGGTCCTGGGGGGCATAGTGGTTGTGGCCACGAGCCTAGTGGCCAAGGCTGTTCCAGGCCTCCTCATGGCCATGGCTGTGGCGGCGATTCTGTTCGGCGCCTATAGTCTCCAGGGATCCTCCCCTATGGCTGGTCTTGGAAGGCTTGCCTCGGCGGGACTCCCCCTTGCGTGCTTTGGCTTTGGCTTGGTCGCGCTACAGTGTAGCTTGCCCCTTCTCGGCGGCACCATAGCCTTGGCAGCCTCTACCGGTAGCTTGACTGTGGGGCTTACCGGGGTCGTCCTCCTAGCCCTGGGCCTCTCCACGGTGCTCACACTACTCCTTTATACTGCCACTAGGGCTTCCAGCCTCATAGCTAGGCTGACTGGCAACCCGGCTCTGGTGGAAAGGGCTGGGGGGGTTATTCTCATGGTTGTAGGGGTATATCTCATGGTTTCAGGGTGGTAATCCATGGTAATGCACTATACTGGTTGGATTGCGCTGGCCGCAACCCTAGTGGTTCTGGCCGAGGTAATCTATATACTCGTTAGGAGGTCGGAGCCCCCCAAGTGGGGTCTAGCGGGCTACGTCGGCGTGCTGTTTTCATGGCTGATCTACATTAGGGCCTACATTGTGCAGGACTATACTTTGGAGCCTGTCTACGAGTCATCGTCGCCGGGCCTCCCTCTGGCGTATAAGATAGCGTCCAGCTGGGCCACTGGCGGCGGCAGCCTGGTCCTCTTCATGTCAGTGCTAACCATTGTGGCGCTGATACATAGGCTCTACTATAGGAGCCGCGGTGGCCTGGAGTCCAGGCTCGTGGCGGGCTACAACCTGGCCATCGTGATGGCCTATGTGCTTGCATGGCTGAACGGTGGTTACGGGAAACTGGATCTCCAGGCAGAGGCCGGTATAGGGCTTAACCCTCTGCTAAAGAGCCCGTGGATATATCCGCACCCCCTCTCAACATTCGTTGCATATGCCTTGATAGTGATGGCGGCCATAGCCTTATGGGCTGGGCATGAACGGGCCAGCCTTACCCTAGCCAAGTCGGGCTGGGTCGGCTTGACGCTGGGCATGGTGATCGGAGGCTATTGGGCCTATGAGACGCTGGGTTGGGGCGGCTACTGGGCGTGGGACCCGGTGGAGACGGCGGAGCTGGTGCCCTGGCTCGTGTTGACAGCCTATTTCCATGCCAGAATGCTGGGCAGGCGCCTCTCCTACGTCTCGCTGATGCTGAGCGGCGGCGCGGTTTACCTGGGAATCTACGTGACCAGGGCAGGTCTATCCCAGCTCCACGGCTTCGCGACGCCGAGGACGGCGATAAGCATACTCACTATAGGCGCATTGCTCGTCTTCGTGGCCGAGGCGTTTAGACGATCCAAGGGCCTTCTCGAAGAATTTGAAGGTATCTTTGCCTCCCTTTTCAGGCTCGGCGTAGCACTGGCATTTGTAAGCCTGCTAGCCATGTTTGTAGCCACCTTCGCAGGCCTCTTCATACCGGCGGTCGCCAACCTTGCTGGGAAGAACGGGGCCGAGCTGGTGCCTCAGGGCGACGATGCTGTCAGAATATATTATCCGATACTCTATCCGGCACTACTGCTCCTACTGGCCAGCATACCCCTCTGCACCTTATCCGGCAGGATAGGGGCTTCCGAGTACAGGGCCCTGCTAGTAGGCCTAGTGGCGACATCGGCCGTGCTGGGCTACCTGACGTACCAGGGCAGGATAGTCTGGGCCCCTAAGAGCAGTCTATCCACAAACATGATGATCTCCGTGGCTCTTCCCTTCGCGGCTGCGGCCCTGGTATCCGCTGCGACGGCGTTCGCCCTGGACGCCTCGTCGAGGCTGGGGCTTAGGGCTGGCGTTTCGCTGCTCCACGCGGCCATGGCTGTAACGGTGCTGGGTGTGATGTTGAGTGGCCCCTTTGCATACAACACTGCCTACTTCACCGAGTCGAGGCTAAGGCCGGGCGACCAGCTCAGAGTGGGCGACGTTACTGTGAGGATTGTGGGCTACGATTACGAGGTCTACGGCGGCATGATAGACGCATACACGCCCTATAGGAGAGGAATAATATTTCAGTCTGCCAGCCTAGCGCTCCTCTTGCTGGGATCGGGGTTTGACCAGGCGCTCCGAAACGCCACTCAGGGCAGAGCATACTTGGAGGAGGAAGGCATACTTCCACTTGTTGAGAACTACGGCGAGGTAGGTATACCTGCTGGTAGCCTGAGTTTGAGGAGTGTCAATGTATCTATAGTTGACGAGTCGACTGGTTTCCAGGCCAACTATACAGGCGTCAACATTAACGTGACTGGGCTATCCATACACCCTAGGCTCTCCTCCTCCGGGAGGGGCGCTCTGTTTACCGTAGACCTGGCGGGCGATATGGCCTTATACCCGGTGCAGGCCGGGAACGACACCAGTCTCTCGCCGCTGACCAGGATAACGGTCAACCTAGCTGAACCGGTGGTGCTAGGCTTCGAGGGGGGAAGCCTCGCTGTGGAGGGCTTCAACGTGTCCTTCTTCTCGGTGGGCGGCGGTGGACACAGCTTCCCCACGCTTCACAACAACACGCTGGTGGGGCTTAACGTGGCCCTCAGCGTCAAGGGTGTCCTCGATATTAATGGCACCCTCTACGAGACGCCCATGACCATTGACAGGGAGGACGTCGCTGCGTACGTGATGTTCCAGCAGCGCCCCGAGCTCAGGGACCTATGGAACATCCTGGTAAGGGACGGCCTGCTCGAATATCTAAGCGACCCCGGCTTTGTGCGGAACTTTACGGAGAAGATAGTGCCAGGATTCTACGATGCTACCATACCCATGGAGCAGGTCTTCGCAAGCCTCGGCGAGGTGCCTATACCCAGACTTATACCTGAAGGCGCCAGGATGAGGCTAACGGTGGAGGTGAGCCGCGGGGGCGAGACCTACACCAAGACGCTTGTGATAAGGTTCGAAGCCAACGGCGAGATCCAGGGCATTAAAGGCCTGGTGCCCAAGCCCCTCATAGTGCCGGTGGGGTTCGGCAACGTCTATGTCGAGGTTTACCCGCCATATGTGACTAAGTATAGATGGGGTGCGGGGGCCCACGAACTAATGATCTACTATCTCAGCCAGCTGTTCAAGAACGCGTCGGTGGAGGAGCGCCTGGCGTTGGCGGCTGTATTCGCAGCAGCCAACGTTTACACAGCCGACAACCCTCAGGCTCTGGCCCAGATGGCCCATACCGGTACCCTGACGTTCCTCATGTTCGAACTCTACGACATGGCCTACAACTTCGACCCAGCCAACTCCACTATAACGACGCAGGGCATAACGGTGAGGGTCAAGGAGATACCCTATATCAACGTGCTCTGGATAGGCACCATGCTGATGGCGGCAGCGGAGACCTATATACTGGTGGCATCCAGCTTACGCCGCTCCAGGAAAGGGTAGCTGCGTCATAAAACCACCCGGAGATCCGGGTGGTCCAGCACTATTTCCCCCGTAGCCTCCAGATGCATAGCCAGGGCCCTCACCTCCACGCCTCGTTCAGCAGCCCTTCTCAGCGCCATATACAGGAGCGGGTCCCCCTCAACGTAGGGTTTGAAGCCCTTAACGTCGGGTAGCGCCGCGATAAATACCACCATTGCCCTCACACCCGTGGAGGCTAGTGCCTCAAGCTCGGCCATGTGGCGGCGTCCCCGCTCGGTGGGGCAGTCAGGGTACATGGCGTAGGCTCCATCGCTGCTCCTAAGTACGGCGCTCTTAGTCTCCACGTAGAGGGTGCCCTCGGGGCATCGGAACAGGTAGTCCAGCCTCGATGACCCAGCCCTGGGCTCCCTCCTCTCCAACCTGCAGTCGGAGAGCCAGGGCAGCAGCCTCCCAGCCACGGCTTTTTCGAAGGCCCTGGCCTGCATCCACGTGTCCACGAGGGCGTACATGCCTCCTAGGTCTTCGAAGCCGACAAGCCTGTACATGGTCTTTCCGCCAGGAGGCCTACGCAGGGCCAGGCAGGGCTTGCCCTTAACTGTGAACTCTAGGAGCCTCCCGCTGTTGGCGAGGAAGGCTCTGGCAGGGCCCCCTTCGACCAGGATCTCGGCTGCGAACCTGTTGAGCCTCCTGAGGAACCTGCACCTCACCAGGCCCTCAACCACCATGAGGACACGTCTATCCAAGGGTTTCCCTCCCGTTTCCCGCACGTTTCCCGTAGGGTTCCCGCGGTCTCCCTTATTTAAAACGCTCCCCCATACATACCCCGGAGGTGGGTATGGGTATGCATCTGAAAAACACCCTGATCGGGGCAGCCGTGCTAGCCCTGATGCTGGGCTCCCTGCTGGCACCCATGCTGGCGGCAGTACCTGTAGCCGCCCAGGGGGATGGGCAGCCCCAGAGTCTGAGTGATGCTAGGAAGAAGATACGTGTAATGATACTAATAGAAATTACAAATAATACTATAGAAAGGACGCTGAGGATAGCCGAAGAGTACAACATAACCATACCTGCCGAGATCCAGTCCAAGATAGAGGAGGCCAGAAGCCTGCTTCGCCAAGCAGCCGCCACCGTGGACACCGACCCTGACCAGGCCTTCGAGCTGGTCAAGGAGGCCATGAGGCTGGCCAGGGACGCTGCTGTCTACGTACACAGCAACCTGGAGCCTGAGGTGAGGAACGAGCTTAAGGCGAAGGGTCTGGAGAGAGCCATAGAGAACCAGCTGGAATTCATAGAGAAGGTCGAAGGGATGATTGCCAAGCTAGAATCCTACAACATCACAGTTCCTGAGGAGCTGAAGCAGAGGCTTGAGCAGGCCCGCAGCATCCTGGAGGACGCGCTCTCCATGGTGCCCCTGGTGGAGAACGGCACCATACCAGCAGCCGTAGTGGCCGGTAAGATAGGCGATGCCAAGCTGATAGTTGCCTCGGTGCTCAGGGACCTTAACAGGGGCGTCATGGCCCGGGTGGCCTTCAAGGCCAGGATGGTGGAGGCCCATGTAAACTGCGTTGCCAGGATAGTGGTCAACCTCGACAGAGCGATAAACAAGACCATACAGCTCATAGAGGCTGGCGAAACCGAGGACGCGGTACACCTGGTCAACGCCACACTGAGGATGACGCTGCATGCCATCAACACAACTGACAGGATGATAGCCATAGTGATCACACACAATATCGGCGATGAAAACCTGACAACCGCGCTGGAGACGCTGAAGGCTGGCCTCGAGAACGTATCCCAGTACCTGGAGGATGCCTACCAGGCCCTGCAGGACAACGACACAGCCACGGCCCTGCTGGCCCTAGAGGCGGCTGCCGAGCAGATCGACGAGACCCTCAGCCAGGTGGCACCCTACCTGGGACCCTTCAGGCACAGGGTCGAGATAATGGTGAGGCACGTCAGGCAGGTCCGCATGAGGCTGGAGGTGTCCTTCGAGCGCCACATGGTGCGCGGCCAGATGATGCTGATAAGCAGCCTCACAGTGATGAAACACAGGCTTGAGAGGGCTTACCAGGCCTACCAGCAGGGCAGGATCAGCGAGGAGCAGTGGAGACAGATAGCCGAGAGGGCGTTGCACCAGCTGGAGCTCCTTGAGAGACACCTAGAGAGGCTCGGCATGAATAGGGGACCCCTGGCCAACGCGATAGACCAACTCCAGTCCTGGCTACTAAGCACCCTCGGCTAGCCCGTAGTATAGCCTTTTTTGCCCCTCTCCCTTTATTTTGCCTGTCTACATAGTTTCTCTAGGAGAACAATAATGTACAGACTAGTCCTCGAGATACCTGTCCGTGACCCCTCCCAGATCGCCAGCGTCTTCGAGATCGTAGTCAAACACGCTGAGGAGAGCGGGGCAGCTGTGTTCAAGACCGGGAACGGCGTGGCCTGGGCGCGTGGGGGAGTGCTGTGCGTGGTCTACGCATCCCTTAGACCTGGTGTGGGTATGCAGCCTGTGGCGCCCGGCGTCAAGATTCTGGTCCAGATGTCCTCGGAGAGCCCTGAGAAGCTGGTGGAGGAGGCGGGTAGGCTGGAGCGTAGCTTGAGGGGCGGCGGGTTCTCCTGCGTCGTTGCTGGGGATTCCGCTTGATCGTTGTGTACAAATCAGCCCATTTTAATTATTCTTTCTAACTATTAGCTTCATGGGCTTAAGATTAACGATTATCTTTATATATCTTGGGTGGGACTAATACTTGTTGGGTGTAGAAGAATGATGGGTATAATAAGCAGAAAGATGAGCCGCGGCGTCAAGATCGCCGACGGGTCCAGCAGGCTTCGCGAACTCCTGGAGAGGGAGGGCTTTGACGACGAGGATGTGGCCCGGATGCTGGGCCGCTACGACGTGATGGTTGACAGGGAGACCGCCCTCAAGCTAGCCAGGTTCGCTGGCCTCAGGGTTGTCGGCTAGCCTGCGAGGAGCAGGGCCAGGCTCACCGACACGACGCCTGAGAGGTATATCCCGTCGAAGGTCCCCATTCCCCCTATACTTATCAGTGGGACGCCCATCCTGACCATTTTTCTCAGATTCATCAGGTCGGCCCCGATTAGCGTGCCGTAGACGCCGGAGGCGAATGCTATCAGGGGTGCATACACCATTATGCCGGCCATCCCGGAAACCGTGACGGCCGATATAGCCGCCACGGCTGGCGGGTAGAAGCCGGGAACCACGACGCCTATCCCCCTGATAACACGTGAGATCGGGTGGACCAGAAGGCTCGTCATAAGAGCCGAGGCCAGCGCGACTGGGAGTACTAGGGGCTCCCTGAGCGACGCCCTCGCCACGAGGCTCGTGGCTGTGGCGAGCGGTATTAGGCAGCCCCCGGCGTTGACAGCGACCACGGTTCTGGTTAGCCTGTAGACTATCTCAGGGATCTCGATGGAGAACCAGAGGAACTCGAACCTCCTAACCACGGGGATCACGGCCCTTACCCTGTACTCTGCTACGGGTATGTTTACGGGGCTTAGGGCTATGGATAGTAGGACCGTGGCGAGGGCCATGATCAGGGCCTCCGAGCCGCCATAGCCTGCTAGGCTGTAGGCTAGGAGGAAGCTGCCGATAGAAGCCATGGTGACCACTGCTACGCCGAGGGCCATGAGTATGAGTAGGGCCCTCCTGCCCGTCGGCGGCGATAGGATTAGCCTGCCGCCCACACTTCCACCTAACCTAAAATAGTAGGTTATACAATATATCTACAGAGGGATTGCTCGTGGAACACTTGGTGGAGAGAGCCGTTCTCGAAGCGTTCTACTTGTCTGCCACGTCATATGTCAAGCCAGGAGCCGTGCATAGGCTGACCACGGGCAAGGACCTCGACCGCTTCATACTAAGCAGCATTGCTGCACTCCCCGTCATATGCCGTGCAGCCGAGGCTGGTCGCGACGTGGCGAAGGGGCGTAGGGGGATGCCTGACGCCGGGATAGGCTCCATGATCCTCGACGCGGCTAGATCCGCCTATGCGTGGCTAGGCTCGCACCCATTGATAGACGTCGCTGTTGCAGCGGTCCACGCCAGCTTCGCCCTCAGCTACAGCTATGCCAGGAGGGGCGAGGTGGATCCAGGCGAGTACAGGTCGGCCCTAGGATTCTCGGCGAGGTCCAGCAGCTCGGAGGACCTGGTCAGGTTTCTGGAGGCCCTGAAGACTGTCGGCGAGTTCAGGCTCCTCGACATCTTGGAGGAGAGGAGGATCACTGTGAGCCGGGCGAGCCTGGAGAACCTCAACCTGGTGGACGCCTACAGGGTCCTGGCCGAGGCGAGGCCCATCTACGGCGCACTGACCTCCAGCAAGACCCTCTCGGCCGTGGAGTCTAGGATAATGGAGGAGTACAAGAAACACCGAGACATGAATGTCTCGGTGGTCAATGCCTACGTGGGTCTGCTTGCTCCCAGGCTTCCCAATAAGTACTCGAAGATGCTTGAGAGGGCAGTGGGCCTGGGCTTGATGACTACCAGGGACGGCGCCAGGGCGCTACTGGAGCTCGATAGAAGGTTGAGGATGGATGGCGTAGACTTCACTAACCTGATACCGGTGCTGGCTGTGGTGCTTGTACCCCTCACTGCGATGGGCTATAAGCTGTAGGGCTGGGCGGCTAGTCGTAGTCGTAGCCTCCGAACCCGTACTCGCTTCTCCACGCAGCCCTCCTATAGTAGCGTAGCAGCTTTCTATCCACGAAGAGGGGGAGCATCGCTATTCCTGCCACGAATCCCCCGATGTGGGCCCAGAAGGCGACGCCCGTTGCTGCTAGGCCCGTCAGGCTGAATATCCCCATTAGGAGCTGGTAGGCGAACCAGAAGGCAATGTAGACGGCTGCAGGTATCCTGTAGAACACGGGTATGAAGCCCCAGAAGAACACGGCCCTCAGCATGGCGCCTGGGTAGAGGACGAGGTAGGCCCCCAGGATCCCCGAGATCGCCCCCGACGCGCCTACGGCGGGGACAAGCCAGGGGCTGTACTCATACCTGGACACCAGGCCGCTGGGCGGTATGAGGGCTATGCTGGTCAGGTGGAAGAGTGTGGCTGCGAAGCCCGCGGCGAAGTAGAAGGCCAGGTATCTCCATTTCCCCATGACGGCCTCCACGTTGTCGCCGAATATGTGGAGGAACAGCATGTTGCCCAGCAGGTGTATGAGGTTGGCGTGGAGGAACATGGATGTGACCAGCGTGTAGAGCTTCTCCCCCCTCACTATGTGGTAGGGGACCATTCCCAGGGCCTGGAGGACCTCGCCGTAGTTCCGCGCACCCGGGTAAAGGAGGCTGGGCGCCGTTACCCCTATGAAGAACACCGCTATATTCACAGCTATTAGCGCATTGTTGACGGCGGGCCTCGAGGGCGCGGCGACCTCGTCCTCCAGGGGCAGCCCAGCCATTGTGGACACTTACACCATTGTTCGGATGACCAACGTTTTATAGCTTCCCGTTAACCATACGGGTTAGGCGAGCCAAGGCTTGGCCGGGCCTAGGGACTATCTGCAGCTCATGAAGCCCCTGCAGACCGCCCTGTTAATGTTCACCATGTTCGGAGCCCTCTTCGCGGCTGGGGGTAGCAGGGTTCCCCTAAGGACTGTTGTTCTCCTAGCCGTGGGCGGCTTCCTGGCTATAGGCGGGACCACAGCCCTTAACATGTACCTGGAGACCGACATAGACGCGCTTATGCCGCGCACTTCTAGGAGGCCCCTGCCGGCGGGGCGGGTTGCGCCTGAGCGGGTCCTGGCCTTCTCCATAGTCTCGTACCTGCTGGGCGTCGCCCTGATAAGGCTGATCAACCCGTGGACAGTGTTCGCAGTGCTGATGGGCTTCTTCTTCGACATCATACTATACACGGACCTGGCCAAGAGGAGGACAAGTCTCAACATAGTTCTGGGCGGCGTTGCCGGCGGCATGCCTGCCTTCGGGGGCTGGACGGCCTACACCGGGAGGCCTGAGGCCGCCGCCTTCCTGGCTGCCCTCGTGGTGATGGCCTGGATACCCATGCACATATGGTTCATTGCCACCTATTACCTCGACGACTATAGGAGGGCCGGGATACCCATGCTCCCCGTGGTTAAGGGGGAGAGGAGGGCTGCCCTGTATATCGCGTTCAGCATAGTTCTCCAAGTTGCGGCTGTGGTGGCGCTCTACCTGGTGGGCGCCGCAGGGCTAGCCACGCTCCTGGTGGCCATTGTTCTCGGCATAACAGCGATCCGCAGGGTCTGGCGGTTCTACCTCAACCCGTCCAGGACAGCGGCTCGTAGGCTCTTCAAGGTGGCTAGCCCTTACCTGGCCACCATATTCCTTGTAATGGCGCTGGAGAAGGTGGTGGGTCTGGCTTGAGGAAGGGGTATGTGGTCCCGGCCGTTCTAGTGCCTGCAGGCACCAGTCTGGGGTACCTGCTGGCTGCTGGAGGCAGGCCTGTGGAGGGCTTCATCTCACTGCTACTGGCGCCTGCCGTGGTTGCTGCCTCGCTGGTAGGGGAGGGGTTGAGGCAGACTTGGGCCACGGTTATAGTGCTGGCGGTTGGAGCAGCCGTATTGGCTGGACTGGCGAGCCCCTTCGCCGTCCCAGCCGTCCTGGCTGCCGTTTTGCTGCTTGGCTCGGAGAAGCCTGGGTACGCGGTCTACGGGTTGGTTGCAGGTCTGTCGCTGGTGATCCTTCACGGATACAGCGTGTTGTGGGGTGCTGGGATCTTCGCCTTGGCCACGGCGGCCCTCCACATTGTGGTTACGGGCTACGCGGAGGCGGTGGCCATCCTCATGGGCCTCTACACTGTGTGCCTCATCCTTGGCTACCCGGAGGCGGTGGTGGTTGGTTCCTTGGTATACACGCTTTATATCCTGGCGCTGCTGTCTAAGAGGATCGCAGGGAGCAGTTTTGACCGGGGCTTAGTGGTTTCAGGCCTGATACTACACGTCTTCACACCTTTCGCTGCCGCGCCCTGGATGCCCAGCGACCTGGCATGGCTTTTGGCAGCCGTCTCCTCCTACCTGGTTTCCACCGGCCTCCTATCTCCTAGAAGTTGAACGGCGCCATATGGGAAGGCCCTCCTCGACCCTGAACATGTTGGTCCAGGGCCTGGGCTCTGGGAGGGGTTTGAAGGCTCCGTCGCCTCTGGCTGGCCAGAGGTAGGTGGGCCTCCTCAGAAGGTTGGCCTCCCTAAGTACCCTGGCTACGGCCTCCACCTTCTCCTCCCACTCATTAGTGCTTCTGAGGGCTTGGAGGAAGCTTAGGGGCTCTCCGCCCCAGTTGAGGCATGGGGAGACGGAGCCGTTGCTCAGAACCCTCAGCCTTGTGCAGCGGGAGCAGAAGTAGTAGTTGCCAACCGGGCCCACGACCTCTACCAGAGCCCCGTTGTCCATCACGTAGACGGGCCTCATGTGCAGCTCATACCTCCTCCTAACCTCCACGGCCCTCTTAGCCAGCTCTTCCTCCACCCTGGCTGCCGGGTAATGGTATTCCGGGAACACGTTTTTACCCTCCCCAACGGGGTGCAGCTCTATCACCTGGAGCACAGCCTTCTTCTCGGCGGCGAACTCCACCATGTCCCAAAGCTCATCGCTGTTCACACCCCTCATTATCACGAAGTTTATCTTTAGAGGCCTAAGACCGGCCTCGGTGGCAGCGTCTATACCCTCCAGAACCCTGCCAAGCATGTCACGCCCGGTGATCCTCCTGAACGTCTCCCTCCGGAGACTGTGGAGGCTCACATTAACCCTGCGGAGACCGGCCCTCCTCAGGTCGCGGGCCAGCTCGGCCAGTCTAGACGCATTAGTCGTCATAGAGAGGTCCAGGGGATCCCCATGCCTCGAAATATTGGCCACAACCTCAACGATGTCGCCTCTAACCAGAGGCTCGCCGCCTGTAAGCTTAAACCTGCGGGCCCCCAGCCTCCTAGCGGCCGCCGCTACAACCCCGAACTCCTCCGCGCTCAGCTCGTCCCCCGAGATCCCGGAGGCGCCCTCACGGTGGCAGAAGTAGCAGGAAAAATTGCATGCGGAGGTCACGGAGATCCTCAGGGTTTCGAAGGGCCGGCCGAACCGGTCAAACATCATCGGGCGGATACCGATATGTATGTAACGAGTATATCGGTATTAAGATTGCCCCCATAGTTGGGTTAGCCACGAAATATTTAAAATAATTGATAAATATAGATATGTATAGATCATGATATTAGTAAGGGGTTTGGCAATGTATGTGATGTTGCTGAAC
>WAQK01000099.1 GCA_015520265.1 Pyrodictiaceae archaeon
GCGTCTGGGTCCATGTCAAGCAGTAGCACAGCGCCTCTAAGCCTCGTGCCCCACTCCGCCTGTCCTCCGGAGGTGTATAGGTACACGCCGCCCTGCTGGGTGGCTGCTGCTATGTAGAGGGCGTCGTCGCTGACACGTACGACTGTTATGGGGGAGTCAAGGGTTGATGACCAATAGTCCGGTGCTACGGGGGGTGCGGGCCACGATGCTTGCGCCTGTCCAGGGTGAGGGGTTGACGCGAGGAGAATTATTAGGGTAAGCATGAGTGTAGCGGTCACGGCTCTACTCATACAGGATCCACCCGTATACTATGGTTTATAGCGTGGTACTTAGGGGTTTTTATTGTTGGGCAGGTTTAAAATATATCGAGACATTAGAAATACTACAGGTTGCCGAGCGAGGGGCACTAGCTGATGCCAGATATACTGAGACGCTTGTTCGGAAAGCGGCCCGCGGGCAGGAAGCCCGAGACCCGCGGCGAGCTTGCTAGGAAGAAGATCGAGAAGGTAGAGGAGCCCCTCATACCTAGGGGCTTCAAGGTCGTGGAGCGCTACAGCATCTATGAGCCTTTCGTCCACGCCGTTATCGTCCAGAACCCGGAGACCGGGGAGACCCGCTACGTCGTCGACGAGCTCAAGCTTACACGTAGGGAGAAGTTCATCTATGACAGGGTCGTGGAGACCCTCCAGTGGGAGCTCAAACCCCTTACAGAGGTGGAGGACCCCTACAGCTACTTCAAGAAGATGGCGGCCAGGGTTATACACAAGTATAGGCTGAGGCTGGGCAGGCTTCCCGGGATCTCGTGGAGCAAGATACTCTACTACGTGGAGAGGAACCTGCTGGGCTACGGCCCGATAGACCCCCTGATGAGGGACCCCAACCTGGAGGACATAAGCTGCGACGGCGTAGGCAAGCCCGTCTACGTGTGGCACCGCCGGTATGAGAGCATCCCCACCAACATCGTGTTCAGGAACCACCAGGACCTGGACGAGTTCATCATAAGGCTGGCCCACAAGGCCGGCAAGCACATCAGCATAGCGTGGCCCATCCTCGACGCCATGCTCCCCGAGATGCACAGGCTCGCAGCCACCTTCAGCCGCGAGGTCTCCACATCAGGCTCCACCTTCACCATCAGGAAGTTCAGGGAAGACCCCATCACCATCATAGACATGATCAACTTCAAAACCCTAGACGCAGGTACAGCCGCATACCTCTGGATAGCAATGGAATACAAAATGCCCGCCATGATAATGGGCGTCACCGGTTCAGGGAAAAGCGTTGACGGCGAGTCCAGGCTCCTCGCATCACTTGACGGTTTGCCCATGGAGACTTATACGATTAAGGAACTCTGGGACAAGGTTTCCAGAAACGCTTTAAAGATTGGTGGAATGGAGATCGTCCCCAGCCCCAATGTGATCATACGCACGCTCGATCCCCGCTCCCTGGAAATCAAGCTGGTTAAACCCAGATTCTTCATACGCCACCGCAATGACAAGAAAATGTATAGTCTCCGCCTAGAAGACGGGACCAGGCTCAACGTAACTGAGGACCATTCACTCATAGTATTTGATGGCTCGGAATTCGTCGTGACGCCTCCAGCAGAAAATCTGGTAGGATTGAAGGTGCCTGTTCTTCCCTCGACCCATAATAATGGAATACGCCCCAGACTGGCAAGAATACTTGAAGTAAAGCCTGAACCCCGCAGGAATGGCTTCGTATATGACTTCGAGATCCCCGGAACCCAGAACTTCGAGGCTAACAACGTCATAGTGCACAACACCACGTTGCTTAACAGTCTTACGTGTATGTTCCGCCCCACGATAAAGGTGGTAAGCATCGAGGACACGCCTGAGCTCAGGCTCCCCCTTGACAACTGGGTCCAGCTTGTCTCCAGGCCCAGCTACGGCCTCGGCCCTGAAAAAGTGGGCGAAGTCACACTGTTCGACCTAGTCAAGGTCAGCCTCAGATACAGGCCCGACATAATCATAGTCGGCGAGGTAAGAGGCGAAGAAGCCTACGTATTATTCCAAGCTCTGGCCAGCGTCTCGGGCGACACGCCCGTCCTGATAAGAGGCCCTGATGGTAAGGTTAGGCTTGTAGAGATAGGGGAGTTCGTGGATCAGTTCTATGCTGAGGGCGAGGAACGCATAGCTAAGCGTGTGGAGGGCTTTGAGGTTCTAAGCCACGACGGGTTCCAGGCCGTCTGGAAGCCCGTAAAATACGTGTTACGGCACAGCACTGACAAGATATACCGGGTGGTCGTGGAGAGTGGAGCCGAGATCCGAGCTACAGGGAGTCACAGTGTCTTCGTAGCCGATCCAGAGACCCTGGAGATCAAGGAGAAGCCGGTTAAGGAGATTAAGCCTGGAGAACTCCTGATCACCTATACTGAGGCTCCGCTACAGAGGAGGTCAGCCAGGCCGGTCATAAGAACTGCAAGATACCTGAGGAGAAAAATTGGGGCAACAATGGTGGAAGCATCGACGGGTTCAGCTACATTACTGGTCCGTGGAGGAGGACATGGGCTGCCGAGAAGCATAGAACTGGACGAGGACCTAGCATACGTATTTGGCGTGTACATAGCGGATGGTTGCGTCATGCATCATAGGGGAAGCCGCATATGCCTAACCCTCGGCAACAAGGAGAATGGCATTGCTGAGAGGGTGACCGGGATTCTTTGGAGAAAGTTCGGTGTAAAACCCACCGTGACCAGGAGGAGAACCTACACCATATATGAGTTCAATCATACGTTACTGGCAGAGCTTTTCGAGAAGCTCATGGGGTCCAGGCTCGAGGAGAAGCGTGTACCTGACCCTCTATGGGAGGCCCCTGCTAGCGTTGTCAGGGCGTTCTTCGAGGGTCTTAGGGCAGATTCCAGACGCAGCCTCAAGAGGAGGTATATCAACTACGCGACAGCCAATAGGAGGCTTGCCCAGGAACTAGTATGGCTAGCCAGGCTTCATGGCTGGTACTCTGAAATGTACGTGGTGAAGGGAACAGGCAAAAA
>WAQK01000100.1 GCA_015520265.1 Pyrodictiaceae archaeon
CCGTCGCATTGATACAGGCCGCCAGGCTGGCCAACGGCCTGCCCCTACTGCCGCCCGGCACAGAAACCGACACCAGCACCTCGACAGTCAGGGGGATTCTCCATACCACTGCAGACGATGCCGGAACCACCGGCTACGACGAACTCTACGGCTATGGCATAGTAAGGGCCGATCTAGCCGTGGAGGCGGCTCTCTCGTCTCCCTAGCCTCTAGGGAGCCGTATAGCCAATTTTTTAACACTACATAACCTGTCCACACTACAGGTTGCTTCGGGCTACACTAGACCTTTAGCTTTCAACAGGCTCTGGAGGAGCATGGAGCCAGATGCTCCACCGTACTTGTTGAAATGCACCCTGCCTCTGAGGCTCCTGTCGTCCGGCTGCCGGGTCTTCCCAGCCTTGCCTAATGCCACCAGCGCAACACATCTCAGGTTCTTCGGCAACCCCAGTACGCCGTCAACGCCGCCAGCCGCTACCCATAGAGGGGTTAAGCCCAGAAACCTGGCAGCCACCTCTACGTACACCGACGCCCTAAGGGCTTCGTGCTCCGAACCTTCGGGGGCAACCACTGCGACTGCGTAGGGAGCCTCGCCGAGAAGTCCGGAGCCGAGCCTCGCCGCTAGCTGGGAGAGCACCTCCCTATCATCAATGATTACAGCATGCCAGCCTCCGGGACAGTTCCTGGCAGCCACCTCTAGCGCCTCTACGAGGAGCAGTCTGGGGGCATCCTGCTTGTAGGACAACGGCGTCTCCGCGTTCTTGAGAATTTCGGTGGGAGATGGTCCGCACATGGCGCGCACCGCCTAATTAACTGTCTGCGCCTCCGCCTTATATGAGTGTGACGTGCTAGTAGACCAGCCTAACCTTGGCGCCTCTGTTACGCGGCCTGGCGACCAGGACTTCCGCCTTGACACCCTCCTCGGCGAGGAGCCTGGATGTCTCGGCGGCCACCCTGCGGGCTCTGGCTGAGTCCGAGACCCCGTATATGGATGGGCCCCAGCTGCTCTGCCCGACCCCGTAGGCACCGGCTTTTAGGAGAAGCTTGGCAGCGATCTCCGACTCGGGAGTAGCGAAGATGCCGCCCTGGTGCCCGGAGTAGTAGGAGCCAAGGATCTCCTGGTACTCGGTCAGATGTCTGCCGAAAACGTCTGGCCTGTCCTCGGCCAGAGCCGGGAGGAGGCCTGTGAGCAGGATCTCGTAGAGCCTCGACTGCCTATCGCGGGGCATGGGCCTAGGATTCTCCAGTATGACTGCCTCCTCGCGCTCCGTGAGCCCCCTCCTCCCCTTGGGTGTGACGACTATGAATCTCCACCTGGGTGGAACCCTGATCCTGGCTGCCAGGCTGGCCACGCAGCCCTCGCAGTTCTCCGGCCTCCCAGCATCTATTATAAGGCCCCCGCCGGTGAAGGAGTAGAGGCCTACGCCTGAGACCTTAGCCCTCCCCAGGAGGGCCGCTACCTCGACCGCGTCGAACCTAGCCCCGTACAGCTCCAGGTAGGCGCGGGCAGCTGCAAGGTAGAGCTGCGTTGTGGAGCCGAGGCCCACGTGTCTAGGTATGGTCTCCCTCAGCCTGACCCTAATCCCTCCCAGGCCGTAGTGGTCCCGAAGCAGCTTGAGGGGCCCCAACAGCTCTTTACCAGCCTCTACGGCCTCTGCCTTCTCTGCCTCCAGCCGAACACAGGGCTTGTCTATGGAGACCCCTATGCCGCCGTAGCAACGCCCCCCGCCCCTAATGTTGTAGAATCCCAGGTGCAGCCTGGCGCAGGCCTCGACGATAACCCGCAACACCGGCAACCTCCACCAGCGCTGGCGGCTAGAATCACTGTTCTGTGGGCCAAAATAAATTTAGGTTCAGGGCGCCTGAGGCACTGCTACGAATCCCAGGTCGGGATCATCCTTCACCACTATCCTGACCCCATAAACCCTGCTGAGCACCTCTTCCCTCAGGACATGGCCTGGGGGCCCGTAAGCCGCCACCGAGCCGCCTGCGAGGAGGGCCACCTTGTCGGCAAACATGGCGGCCAGCCTGGCGTCGTGCAGGCTTACCACGGCAGCACCTCTCCTCGCCCGTGTCTCCCTCCTGACCACTGAGAGGACCCTTACCTGGTACTTCAGGTCCAGATGGGCTGTAGGCTCATCGAGGATCATTACTGGGGAGTCCCTGGCCAGCACAGATGCAACCAGGACCCTCTGGAGCTCGCCGCTACTGAGTTCGTCCACCCTGCGGTCCTCGAAGCCCCTGAGCTCCAGGAGTTCTAGGGCTCTCTCCACGGCCCCGTTCCTCCCAGTCCAGCCGGTGAAGGGCGCCCTCATGGCTTGGAGGAACTCACGTACAGTTATGTTGAACCCCCTGGGCGGTGGCGGCGGCATGTAGGAGACGAGCTTAGCGGCTTCGGCTAAGCCCATGTCCCAGAGGTCGGAGCCGCCCACCAGGACCCGGCCCTCCATGGGCTTCAACAGCCTGGCCAGGGTTCTCAGCAGAGTAGTCTTCCCCGCCCCGTTGGGGCCTAGGACTGCCAACACCTCGCCCTCCTCTATCTCGAGCTCCACTCCTCTCAGCACGGGTCTCCCGCCGTACCCACATGACAGCCTCTCAGCCCTCAGGGTTACCACTGCGATCTCCTCCCGAACCTTATGAGGAGAGCAGCGAAGAAGGGGGCCCCTATCAGGGCCGTAACCGCACCCACCGGGAGCTCGCCTAGCAGGAGGATCCTTCCAGCGGCACGGGAGGCTGCATCGGCCAGGCATAGGAGGGAGCCGCCCAGGATTGCTGACAGCACCAGGGTCCTCCTATGCCCTATGCCGGCCAGAAACCTGGCCATATGGGGGACAACGAGGCCCACGAACCCTATCACGCCCGCAACCCCTACGGAGACGGCCGTCGCCAGGGCTGCCAGGATCACCGCTGTCTGCCTCATCTTGCCGGGATCCACGCCTCCCTGCACAGCCACCTCGTCACCCATGAGGAGCAGGTCCAGCCGCCCCGCCAGGGCCAGGGATGCAGCGGTTACAGCCACAACTACGGGAAGCGTTATGCGGACCTGCTCCATTGAGGCTGTGAGGAAGCTGCCCAGCAGCCAGATTATGAAGCTGCCCAACTTGTTTTGGACCAGGAGGGATAATAGCACCGTGGCGCCTGAGAGAAAGGAGGAGACAGCTATCCCGGCCAGGATAAGGGAGGTATGCGAGCCGCCAGCCAGCCTGGCCAGCACCATGACGACGAGGAACGCGGCGAGCCCCCCGGCGAAGCTGGCCATGAGGGTCACCCAGGTGGAGAACGCCACACCGGCGGGTAGCGCGATTATTGCGAACC
Organism: Pyrodictiaceae archaeon; assembly: GCA_015520265.1. Taxonomy (GTDB): domain Archaea; phylum Thermoproteota; class Thermoprotei_A; order Sulfolobales; family WAQK01; genus WAQK01. Next base: position 3,313 of record WAQK01000100.1, read on the forward strand.
CGGTGGCCACGAGGGCGCCTGAGGATATCCCGAGAAGGTAGGGCTCCGCCAGCGGATTCCTCGTAGCCGTCTGGACAAGCACGCCGGAAACGCCCAGAGCGGCCCCCACCAGGACCGATAGAAGCGTCCGAGGGAGCCTTATACCCAAAACAATGCTTCTGGCTGGCCCAGATCCCTGGCCGAGCAGGACGCGGGCAACGTCGATGAGGCCATATCCTGCTGAGCCTGTTGAGAGGGAGACCATGATGGAGACCACTAGCAGCGCCAGGGAGAATGCCAAGATGGTCAAAAAACCCTTAGAGGATCGCCCAGGCCTGGGGGTCAATCAGACCACCGGCACAGCAATTTGCGGTGGGCCGGGCTTCGGCGCGGCGAGCTGGGCTGGCGACACTATCTCGGGGCCAGCTGGCTCGCCGAATATCTCGGGGTGCAGTATCTTGGCCAGAATGTCGAGCGCCTCCACTATCCGCGGGCCAGGCCTCACCAGAACGTTGGCCGCCTGCCCTGCGAGGACATAGACCCTCCCATCCCTCACCGCCGGCACCTCGGACCAGCCTGGCCTAGACACTATCTCATCCAGGTATCCCTGAGCCATACCTGGGTCCATGTAGCTGGCGGTGGCTATTATTACTGAGGGCTGTGCAGCCACCACGTCCTCGTAGCCGAGCTGTGGATAGCCCGAGTATGCTGCCAGCACGTTGGAGCCTCCGGCCACAGTTATCAGGGCATCGATGAAGGTTCCGGCCCCGGCGCCCCATAGCTGGCCCGAGTAGGCTCCCACCTCTACGTATACGGGTACGGGCTCCGCGCCCGAGGCCTCGAGTCTAGAGGTTATCTCAGCCACCTTGGCGTCTATGTCGGCCGTTACGCTTCTAGCCTCCTCCATACGGTTGAGGGCCTGGCCTATGAGCAGTATGTCGGCCTTCACGTCCTCAACGCTTCTCGCTGCCCCGCCGCGGACGTAGAGTACCTTGAGGCCCAGCTGCTCGAACTGGTCCTTGATCTTTATGTGGGCCCCAACCTCGGCTATCACGAGGTCAGGCTGGAGTTCCGCTATGGCCTCGAGGTCCAACGCCGACCACCAGTAGCCGCCGACACGTCTCACCTTGCCCTCCGCGACCAGCTGCTCCAGCTCCTGGGGGTAGTCGGAGGAATTGTCTACACCCACGAGTTTGTCCTGGGCGTTGAGGGCGAAGATTGTCTCGGTTATCGCGGGGGACAGGGAGACCACGCGGGTCGGCTCGGTCTCCAGCACCACAGTGTTCCCGGCGGCATCCACCAGCTCGACAGGATACTGGGTGGTTATGGTCGTGGTCACGGTCACCGTGTTGGTCTCGACCTCCGTGACCGTCTCTGTGGTTGTTGAGGAAACTGTGGTTACCCCTGCAACGGTGGTGGTTACCGTGGTGGTGCTGATCACCGTTGAAGGCTCCGCCCCGCTGGCGCCGAAATAGTATCCCAGGCCTGCCCCCAGCACCAGGCCTAGCAGGAGTATTGCTATGAGCGTGGTTGCACTCCTCACCATATGGATACCCTATCCATATGATGAGTGGGCGGCATAAAAACCTGTCACCCAGAATGTTCAGCCGTGTATGGATCTGTAAACAAGCACGGAGGAGGCGCCGCCCAGGAACAGCCTGGCGTCCTCGAGCAGCAGGCCAGCCCTCGCGGCGAGTTCGTGGAAGGCGGAGAGTCTGGGCATCCTGACGTAGGTGGGGAATATGTCGAGGTAGTTCCTCCACCTCCTTCCGGCGAACACAAGGGCCATTAGGGGCACCACGACCCTCCAGTAGAAGGCGGCCGCCAGCCTGGCCAGCGGGTTGTCTGGCTTGGTTATATCGACCATCACGAAGGGGGCACCCCGAGCAATCACTCTGCCTATCTCTCTGAGGGCCCTGGGGAGGTCGTAGACGTCTCTTATGGCGAAGCCGCTCATAGCCGCCTTGAACGCCGAGTCCCTGAAAGGTAGGTGCTCCGCGACCCCCTGGACGGCGTGGATTTCGGGGCCGCGGCCCAGCCCCTTCAAGGCTGCCCTCAGCATGGCCTCGGAGGGGTCGAGGAGCACGGCTTCGCCCCCATAGCCCATGAGCCTGGCTACGTGGACCATGGTGCCGGGGCCGGAGCCCACATCCAGGAGGGGTGTATGGCCGAGGACTCTCCTAACGCCGTGGGCCCTTATCCTTAGGTCGAGCCCCAGCGACATGACCTTGTTCATACGATCGTAGGAGGGAATGATGTCCTCCAGGGTTCGGAGTAGCTCGAACCACCAGTCCCGGGACCCCTTCTTCATCACGCTGCACCGCCGAGCGGGTCAGGCGGGCTCCGGCTCCGGGAGCTCTGCCAGCTGCTCCAGCACGTAGCTCCTTATCTCGTCGATGCTAGGCAGGTCGGCCAGTAGCTGCCCCTTCTCCACTATCCTGGAGAGCAGGGGCTTGTAGCCCTCTGGTCCAGGCTCCCCCCACGGCTTGACGATGTCGTTCAACCCAGGCCTCCTCCTGTACAGCTGTTTCATGCCGGGGAGCTTGCCCCTCTTGGAGACGGGGACCCAGCGGTCGCCGCGCCTTACCTCTACGATATCCATGCTTATGTCCACGCTGGGCGGGAAGGCTATGGAGGTCCCGGCGCCGAAGCCGTCCACCAGGTCGCGTAGCTGTACTATGCTTTTCTCGTTGATGCCGCCGCTCACATAGATCTTGACATGCCTGTAGCCGTGAAGGTCGAGGGTCCACCGGACCTCCTCCACTATCATCCTCATGTTGCCCCTCCTGCTGCTGGGCGTGTCGAGCCTGACCCCGTGGAGCCTGTCCTTGAGGAGCTCCGCCGCCATGAGGGACTCCACCTGCTCGTCGTAGAAGGTGTCCACAAGCGCTATCCTGGGCACACCTTCCTCCACCACCTCGTCGAAGGCCCTCCACGCCTCCCTCTGGTCTCCGAACACTATTATCAGCGCGTGGGGCATGGTGCCCTTGGGCTCCAAGCCCAGATACTCCCTGGCCATGACCCCGGAGACCCCGTCGACGCCGCCTATGTAGGCGGCCCTGTCCAGCATTGGTGAGAGGGCTGGGTGTGCTGCTCTTAGGCCGAAGAACAGGACCACCCTGTCCCCGGCCAGCTTCTTGATCCTCGCCGCCTTGGTGGCAACACTGGTGTAGTGCCTCAGTATGCCGAGGATAGGGGTCTCCAGCTCCACAAACTCGCCGTAGGGCCCCTCGATGACCAGGAGGGGCTCGGCCGGCTTGAATAGCGTGCCCTCGGGCACCGAGTAGAGGTTAAGGTTCCTGCCCTCGACCAGCTTGACCACCTCCTCCAGGCCGGCAAACACGGCCCACTCGTATCCCCGGGGAAGGCTGAAGGCGTGGGCCTCCATCCTGACCCAGGTCTTATCGAGGCCCTTGGCCTCTAGGATCCTTCTGGTCCTCTCGAAGTAGATGTCAGTGGCCTTCGCCAGCCTGTCGGGCGGCAAAATGTATATCTTGGGCTTCAAGGCCTCATCCCCCGCATCTCTGCTACCCTATGGTATCATGGAGGCAGAAATAAACAGTTGCGCTCCCCGGAAGGGATACGAGGATTTTTTAGCCTCGAACCTTCATGTCGGTGTCGGTGACCCAGACATGCCTAGGACACGCGAGGTTCGAGCAAGAGAGATCATTGGTAGAAAAGTGGTGAGAGGGAAAGAGTACGTCTACAAATACTACACGTTGCCCCTGAACCTCTACCTGCCGAAAGGCATGGTAGAGCGGTGGGGCACCGAGTACATACTGGAGCTAGACGAGGAGCGGGGCACCATAACTATAAGGCCTAAGCGTTCTTCCCCCCAGGCCTAACCCCCTACTCACCCATAACCTCGACAATTACTTTTCTCCTCGCCCTCGGCCCGTCCATCTCTACCAGGAATATGTTCTGCCACGTCCCTCTCACCAGCCGCCCCTCCAGCACTGGAAATACACGCCCGGCGCCTATCAGGGCCGATGCCAGGTGCGCGTGGGCGTTGTCGTCTATCCTGTTGTGCCTCCAGGCCGCGTCAGGCCTGAAGAGCTCCCTGATCAGGTCAACCATGTCCTCGACGAGGCCCCTCTCGTGCTCGTTGGCTATGATGGCGGCGGTGGCGTGAGGGGCGAAGACCAGGCATACGCCGTTCCGTACGCCGCTCTTACGTACAGCCTCTTCCACCCTGCTGGTTATGTCCACCAGCTCGAACCTGTTGGACGTGGACAGGGCTATTTCCTCCGTGTAGATCTTCACATCCTGCCACCAGCCCAGTATATGCGGCGGCCCGACATATCCTTACCGTCCGGGAAAACCTATTCACCGGCGGAACCATAGTCTTCATCAAGGGTTGGTCGGTATGACGAGCCTGATACACAGGGTCTCCGATCTCCTGGCAGGCATGGGTGTAGAGCACAGGCTCTACGGGGACAGGCTCCTCTTGGAGGGTGAGGAGGAGGGGCAGAGGTTCGGGATAGTTGTAGAGGTGGAACCACCATTGATCAGGGCCATAGGTCTAACCGATGCGAAGCCCAGCTGTGAGGACGCCTTCAGGCTGCTGATGGGCAACTTCGAGGCGAGGGGCTGGAGGTTCGCCCTGGACCCCGAGGGGTACCTGGCCGTCGTGGTGGAGGAGCCCTTGGAGAAGCTGTCGCCCCAGATGCTCCGCATCATGCTGGAAAAGGTCAGGAGCGGCGTGGCCAAGATACTCTCACTGGGTGGAGCCAAGTGACATGCATGGATCTTCAGGGACTAAGAGTCCTCGTCACGGCTGCTAGCCGTGGCATAGGCTTCGAGGTGGCCTGGCGGCTGGCCCGAATGGGGGCAGACATCGTGATCTCGTCTAGGAGCAGGGAGTCCCTCAGGGACGCTGTGGAGAGGGCGTTGAGGCTAGGTGTGAGGCTTGATGCACACCCATGTGATCTCAGAAGGAGGGAGGACCTGGAAGGCCTGGCGGAGTACCTGGCCGAGACCGGAGGCGTTGACGGCTTGGTTTTCAACGCTGGCAACGTGGAGAGGGAGCCCGCAGAGATCCTGGAGACCCGGTACAATGACTGGGTGGAGGCATCCCTGCTCCACCTCGTCGCGCCAGCCTACCTGACCAGGCTCCTCCTACCCCACATGCTCGAGAAGGGGTTTGGCCGCATAGTATACCTCTCCTCCGTGTCGGTGGTGGAGCCCATGTCGCAGCTGGTGCTAGCCGACACGAGCAGGGCCGGCCTCCTCCAGCTCTCCAGGATAGTGGCCCGCAAGTACGGCGGCAGAGGTGTGCTCTCCAACGTTGTGTTGCTCGGGAGCTTCGACACGCCCGGGGCCAGGCGCACCCTCGGGAGGCTGGCCGAGAAGAGAGGTACCAGCCTCGAGGAGCTGTGGGAACGGGAGGTCCTAGACAGGATACCCGTGGGCACTACCGGCGACTTCGGGGGTCTCGCGTGCCTGGTGGCCCTGATGCTGTCTAGGAGCAACGTTTTCCTAAACGGGGCGGTGGTGGCCTATGATGGCGGTATGCTGAGGTCGGTGCTGGCCTAGCACAACACATTCTATTATTAGAGATTGAGGAATCCTAACCTGCAAACATGTATAAGGTTAAATACCATGACCGCAGTAATACTATCATAGTGATAACCATGGCCTACGAGGGCTTCTGTGTAAGGTGCAGAAAGAAGGTAACCATACAGAACGCTGCAGTTGTCACCCTCAAGAACGGCAGGAAGGCCGTTAAGGGCACCTGTCCCAGCTGCGGCGGCGTAGTCTATAGGTTCATCAAGGGCTGACCAGCGCAGCCCTGTGAACCTGAACCTAACCCAACTTTTTTACATGATTGCCCCTGTTTCCTGTGGACACTGTTATCTCTGTGCCCCTTCTCCCCTTAACACACTCTACAGTATCCTCCAGTGCGCATATTATGGCCCTTCTACCCCCTCCCCTCAGGAACCTTATCGACGCCAGTATCTTAGGCCCCATGCTGCCTGGGGGGAAGTGGCCCTCCCTATAGTACTGCTCCACCTCATCTAGGCTAACCCTCCTCAACCACCTCTCCCCAGGCCTACCGTAGTTTATGGCTACACCTGGAACGTCCGTGAGTATCAGGAGGGTGTCCGCGCCTAGGCTGTTGGCCAGGAGCTGGGCGGCCAAGTCCTTGTCTATCACAGCCTCCACTCCCCGGAACCTGCCGTCCTCCATGACCACAGGTATGCCACCGCCCCCCGAGGCTATCACTATGTACCCCTCGCCCACAAGATGCCTGATCGCGTTCCTCTCAACGATCCCCAGGGGTTCCGGGCTGGGAACCACCCTGCGCCACCCTCCCCGAGGATCCCTCCTCATGACCCATCCTTTCTCGGCCTCAAGCCTCCTGGCCTCCTCCTCAGTATAGTAGGGGCCGACGTACTTGGTGGGGTTTGAGAAGCTGGGATCGTCCCTGTCAACCAGTACCTGGGTCACGATGGTGACGACAGGCAGCCAGATATTCCTCATTCTCAGCTCGTTGATTAGGGCCTGCTGGATCATGTAGCCTATCCAGCCCTGGGTCATAGCGCCCGCTATGTCCATGGTTAGCGGCGGGATCCTGTCCTTGACGGCCTCCATCATGACGAGCAGGTTGCCCACCTGGGGCCCGTTGCCGTGGGTAACCACCAGCCTGTACCCCATGCCCACCAGGTCGGCTAGGAGGGATGCAGCCCTCCTGACATTGCCCCACTGCTCCTCAACCGTGCCCTTCTGCCCCTTCTTGAGAATGGCGTTGCCGCCGAGGGCTACGACGATAAGGGGGCGGTGCTTCAAAACCCTTGCACCTCGAAGCGTGGTGGGGGTGGGAAAATAGTAGTTATCTAAGGGTTAAAAGGGGTGTCATTTGTTGGAAATCTTATGCTTGGCGCGGTCCAGGAACTTGTCGATAATCTCGGGTATGTCGGGGCCCTCGACTATCTTGAGCTCGTAGGACACTCTTACCACGGGCTTGTCTATGTTGATCACCCTGGTGAGGTCGCTGGGGGTTCCCAGAACCACAACGTCTGCGGGCGTGTTCCTTATGGTTTCCTCGAGGTCCCTCCTCTGCCTAGGCGTGTAGCCCGTGCTGGGTAGCACGGGGCCCATGTGGCTGTACTCCTCGTATATCTCCTTGAATATGCCGACGGCGTAGGGCCTGGGGTCCACTATCTCAGCTGCACCGTACTTGACGGCCGCGGCGTAGCCAGCGGCGTAGGGGAGACCTCCGTGGGTCACCGTGGGTGAGTCCTCCACCACTAGGACCTTCCTGCCCTTGAGGAGCTCGGGCTTGTCTACTGTGACTTCGCTGTGGGCCACGCTTATCTCGGCCCTGGGGTTCACGCGCCGAACGTTCCGCTTGATAAGGTCGACGTCGCCGGGACTCGCCTGGTCCGCCTTGTTGATTATCACCAGGTCGGCTATCCTGACGTTGACCTCGCCGGGGAAGCTGAGTAGCTCGTGACCGGGCCTCATGGCGTCAACCACTGTGACGGTGTAGTCGGGGAGGAAGAAGGGCCAATCATTGTTGCCGCCATCCCAGAGCACTATGTCGCCCTCCTTCTCGGCCTCGCGGAGTATGGCGCCGTAGTCGACGCCCGCGTAGACCACTAGGCCCATCCTTATGTACTGCTCGTACTCCTCCCGCTCCTCCACGGTGACCCCGTACTTGTCGAGATCCTCGGGCTTCTCGAACCTCTGGACAGCCATCTTCTCCAGGTCGCCGTAAGCCATGGGGTGCCGGACAGGGACAGGTTTAAGGCCGCGCCGAACAAGCTCCCGGACCACCGCTCGGCTCACAGTGCTTTTGCCTGCACCTGTCCGTGACGCGACTATTGCAAGAACGGGCTTGACGCTGGGTATCATCGTCTCCCGGGGGCTCAGGATCCGGAAGCTAGCTCCGGCGGCGAGGGCCGCGCTCAGCTTGTGTCCCACGTCGTCGTAGAGTAGGTCGCTGTACGCCAGTACGACCTCGTCAACATGCATCTCCCTTACTATCCGGTCGAGATCCTCTTCAGGCAGGATCGGTATTCCGTCGGGGTAGAGTTTCCCGGCCAGCCTGGCCGGGTACCTTCGGCCCTCTATGCCTGGTATCTGGGCCGCGGTGAACGCCACGACCTCGTACTCCGGGTTATCGCGGAAAACCACGTTGAAGTTATGGAAGTCCCTTCCACCGGCACCCATTATTAGGACTCTCCGCCTAGAAGCCAAAGGCATCGCCCCGGCGATCATGAACTATCAGCGAATATCAATATTTCCGAAAAGTATTGTCAAGATATTATTAATCCACTGGAAGGGGCCGGGAGGCTATTTGGCGGTGGCCGCCACCTTTCCACGCTTCCTTGCCAGGTATTTTTTGTAGGCCCGGCTAGCCAGTCCGTAGTTGACGGGGTAGCCTATCTCAGCCTGGTGCTCCACGAGGATCCGGTAAGCGTCTACAAGGTCGCGGGGAGAGGACTTCTCCAGGATTTCTACGGCCTTTGAAAAAGCCGTTTTTAGACGGGGGCTCGTTTTCATTGTTCTCGTTATATTACTATGGGTAATACCAAATATTAATCTTTCCATCGAGAACCCTGCCTAGCCTAGATGCAGGGACCGTGGGCCCCGCAAGTACTCGCAGGCTCCCCTGTCCCTGGCTTGCTGTGGAGAATACCCTCAAGCATCACCAGCTGGCCGCCCACTATGGTGGCTATGGGCGCCCCCCTATAAGGGAACCCATCGAAGGGTGTGTATGGGGCCTTGGTGTGGAGTTCATCAGCCCTGATTCTGCCAGTCATGTTCATGTCCACTAAGGTTAGGTTAGCCCTGTAGCCGGGCTCTATTCTCCCCACCCCTGGGATCCCCAGGATCATGGCTGGCGAGGTCGACATCATGGAGGAGGCCTGGGCGAGGCTGATAACACCCCTGTTCACCAGGGTGAGGATCAGCCTGGCCATCGTCTCGACGCCCGGGATCCCGGATGGGCATTGGGCAAAGTCCTCCTCCTTCTCCCATCCCGCGTGTGGCGCGTGGTCTGAGGAGATCGCGTCTATGAGGCCTTCGCGGAGGGCCTCTATGAGGCCTTCGACGACCTTTTGGGGCCTCAGGGGAGGATTGACCTTCGCCGCGCAGCCCAGCTTCTCCTCATGCTTGGAGGATAAGAGGAGATAATGGGGACAGGTGTCCGTGGTAGCTCCCACCTGCCTGGCCAGGGTCACTGTGGTTGCACTGGTCACATGGGTGTAGTGGAGCCGGGTCCCGAGCCTAGTCAGGGTTGACGACAGCTTCACGGCTTCGAACTCAGCGGCCAGCGGCCTGGTCCTCCACCTCTCCCCAGGCTCGCCCGTCTCCCTTATCATTCCCGGATGCTCGGGGTGCACCACCACTATGAGCCTCCTCCTGGCAGCCTCCCTAGCGGCCTCCACGACCCTGTCCCGCCTCTCCAGGTCCTCAGGGTAGATCTTCAGCCCCACGACTCCCGGCTTCCCCATCATCTCGCCTAGCATGCCAGTGTCGAGGGGCACGCCCAAGTAGACGGCGTAGTCGGTGTAGCTCTTCGCCCTCAGGCTCTCAAGCTTTGCTTCTAGAGCTGACGGGGTTCTGAGGGGAGGCTTGGTGTTGGGCATGTCCGCTACCAGGGTTACGCCTCCCATTGCCGCTGCCAGTGTGCCCGTCTCCTCGTCCTCCTTGTAGGAGTACTCCAGGCCTCGGAGGTGGACGTGTATATCGATGATCCCCGGCAACAGCACGGCGCCCGGCTTCTGGGAGTAGTCCATGAGTAGCTCGGCCCTGGCCTGGTAGCCTGGACCGTGGATGCCGGTTATCCTGCCGTTGTTTATGGTTACAGTTGCCTCAACTATCTCGCCGCCCCGAAGCACCTTCCCCCTGTACACTATGTCGTATATCGGGTTGCCCATCCGCCGCACCAGAACCCTCCGTGGAGGTTAACATTATATCGCATGGGTGAAATAAAATAAGTATCGCGGCGCAGATGATGAGCTGAGCCCTTATCGGCCGCAGCCGCTGGACAGGTGAAGAGGGTTTCGCGCACTGATGCACCAATCCCTTAATTAGCTTCACTGCCCAAGGCTTCCAGCGAGGGATGAAGAGACTCCGATGGACCGATCCCGTGACGAGGGATCAACCGTCGGACCTCAAACAATAACTATTCTGCCCAGAACCTCCTCCAGCCTGGAGGGATCCACCGGGCCTACCCTGAGGATCCTGGGAGGAGATGATGTGAGATCCACCACTGTGGATGACACGCCGTACTTGGTGCGGCCCCCGTCCAGCACCAGGTCCACCCTATCGCCCAGCTGGGCCACCGCCTCCTCGGCAGTTCGGGGCGAGGGCGCCCCGCTTATGTTGGCGCTGGTGCCTATGATGGCGCCGCCCAGGCCCTCGGCCAGCGCCCTCGCCACAGGGGAGTCGGGAACCCTTACGCCTACCCTGCCCGTTCCCAGGGTTACGGGCTCAGGCACCGTGGGCCTGGCCTCCAGGATTATGGTTAGCTGGCCGGGCCAGAACTCCTCCATGAGCCTCCTAGCCCTCTTGGTCACGACGGCGATCCTCTCAGCCTGGCCGGGATCGCTGAGGAGGATCGGCAGAGGCTTGCCCCTCCTCCTCTTAGCCCGGTGCACCTTCTCCACAGCCTCGGCGTTAAAGGGATCCGTCCCGAGGCCGTAGACGGTGTCGGTGGGGTAGACGACCAGCCCGCCATTCCTCATAACCTCTACAGCCTCCCCCACCACGCGGGGGTCAGGGCTCTCTGGGTTTATCCTGAGCACCCTGACCACGAGTAACCACCCCTTTAGCTCCAGGTAGCACTAGATTGCGGGCCCGGGTTGCGGGCTCCTATGCGGCCGCTACAGCCCGAAGGCCTTTCTCCTGTTCCTCATCTTTACTTCCCAGTAGAGTTTGCGAGCTTCCCGTCGGTCCATCAGTATTTCTCCCTTCTTGGTCACCACAACGTAGCCCATGGGCGTTTCCTTGACATCAACAACATCGTCGACGCGTATGAGTTTTACGCGGCCGCTCCTACTGGATGATTCTTCCTCCAACCCCCAGCAATCCCTCACATACGTTATATAGGTGGGTTGGTTTTAAACCTTGTTGTTCCCCCGTTTATCCCACTGGAAAACCTTTCCAGAGGGTGTGTCGGTGAGGTCTCCACTCTTCACCGCTCCGCCAACTTCGGGCTCCTCATCCACGCTGGAAGCTTTGATCCCGGAG
>WAQK01000101.1 GCA_015520265.1 Pyrodictiaceae archaeon
GGGTTCCGAATCCCGGCGGGCCCGCCATAAACCCTACAAATTAAAACCCTTCATAACCAGGTGACTAGTTTTGCTGGAGCTCTTCTCATTCTGTTTTCTCACGATCCAAATGAGGCTTCCTCCGCGGCTGATTCTCCTAAGAATGAAGTATGATGGTAGTGTTGCAGGGAATGTAAGGGTCATAGCCTCTATAAGGCCTATCAGGCCTTGTCTGTGTAGTACGAGGCTTCCCGTGGCTTCGGCGAGCAGGAACCATGAGAGGCCCACTAGGGGCATAACTGTGTTATAAATTGCTAGATTCCTGGGATATTTCTCGAACTGGAATGAAATGTAGCCAGATAACACTAGAATCAGGGCTAGAAGACCGAATAGAATGTCTACCTGGTCAACAATGCTACCATAGTTTTTTACGAGCATGTTGCGTAGGGGGCTACGTGGAGCTAGAAGGAAGAACAAGGTAACGAATATGAGGCCCATAGCTACGAGCGTCTTACTTTTCCTCATGCCTGTCAAGGACCTTACCTCACCCCCTCCCTCCACATGTCGTCTCGTTTCATGCCGGCATCTTATCGCCTACCGGTTTTGCCCATTTTATCTGTCCAAAGTTTTGTCTCCCATTATTCTTTAGTTTGCTGGCAAGTATATTTCTATACCAGTATACTGAGATACCAATAGTTGGTACGATAGTCGTGTCCCCGGCTTCCACCACGATTAAAGTGTCTAGGAAAACATTAAAGCAGCTGGAGGAGTTTAGGAGAAAGTTTAACGCTAGGTCGTATGATGAGGTCGTCTTGAGGTTGATACAGGAGTATAGGAAGAGAATTATTGAAGAATACTTTGGCGTGGATCGCGGCAGGATTACGAGTTTTCGTGAGGAGGATAGGGGTGAGGTCAGAGAATACTAGCATCGTTATCGATACCTATGCTTGGACAGAGTATTTCAGGGGATCTGATAAGGGAAAGGTTGTCAAGGAGTATCTGCTGGGATCCATGGAAACCTACACGCCCTCAATAGTACTGGCAGAACTAGCCAGGAAATACTTCCAGGAAAATATGCCGGAAAGCACGGTGAGGGAAAGGTTGAGCGTAGTAGCTGAGACAACGACGATTGTAGGCATAGACGAAGAATTAGCGTTGGAAGCCGGGAAAATATACATGGAACTAGTTAAGCATGCAGAGAAGCAGGGGTTAAAACAAAAACCAAGCTTAAACGACGCAATAATCTTAGCGACGGCAAGGAAGTTGCGGGCGAGAGTGATAACAGGTGGTAAACATTTCAAAAACCTGGAAGACACAGTATGGATCGGTATGCCATGAACAGCAATCTGGTACGCAACTTAGACTTTGGAGCCAGCGATCCTGGAACTACCATACATAAAAGCCCTCGCATAGGCACCGTTTGCCTTAGCACCTATTCCATGCATATAAGCCATTCAGCTTAAATCATGGTTATCATGGCTTCCAGGCCCTATTAGCAAATATTAATACGCGTATCCGGGGAAATGGCTGTGTGGTAAACCATGTGTTTCCGCCGTGGCGAGGGGCGGCCGGTTATAGATCCTGAGCGTCTTTACGCAGGGGTCAGTGTGCCGGAGAGGGTGTTAATAGTGTTTCACCTCAGGATTCTCAGAATAGCGCTTAACCGCCTCGGGGCCAGGCGGAGGGTGAAAGCCCCTGGTCCCGCCTACTCGGCCTACGAGGCGAAGTATGCTGGCAGTGAGGTACTTGTGGTTCTATCCTTCCCTGGAGCGCCGTTGGCTGTGGGCCTTGTAGATGCCTTATCCTGCTGTGGTGCTAGGCGCATGGTTGCCGTGGGGTGGGCTGGCTCCATAAATCCTAGGCTGAGGGTGGGGGATCTGGTTGCGCCTTCCTGGGCTCTGAGAGAGGAAGGTGCCAGTTTCCACTATATGCCGGATCCAAGCTACACCCCTAAACCCTCGGAGCCCCTGGCCTCCGCGCTGTATGAGGAGCTTCTCCGCAGAGCTAAGGGTAGAAGGGTCTCGAGGGGCGGCATCTGGAGCATTGACGCACCCTACCGTGAGACGCTCGACAAGGTTGTCAAGTACCACAACCTAGGCGTTGATGCTGTAGATATGGAGGCATCAGCCCTCATGACCGTGGCTGATTATAGAGGTGTGGACCTTGCCGTGGCGGTGGCCATCTCCGACGAACTCAGGCACGACGGCACGTGGATCAATGGTTATATGTCGAGAAGGCTTTCCAACGCTACACGTATAGCTGTGGAGGCCTCACTTAACGTGCTCGCAACCATCTAGGTAGGAACAGGCCGCCTCCGAGTTTCCCGGAGTTGTTGAAACCCTCCTAGCCCCAGTGTAGCGGTGCCGCGGCACGCATGGCCTGAAAGCAGTTATAGACTAATCGATATAATTTCTGGACCGGACAATGTGGACTGCGAGGAGGCTTAACGGTGGATAAGGAGCTTCCAGGCAGGATCGCCGTGCTGAGGAGACCTGTTTCCAGGGCTAGGCTCGAGGTGACGCCGTGGGAGCTGAGGGTTATTGTCCCGGAGGGCCTGGGCGAGGAGTACGCCTACAGGCTCATCGAGAGGCATAGGGGCTGGATTGCCAGGAAGTACGCCGAGCTCCGGATAGCTCTGGAGGAGGCTGAGCGGCTCGAACTGGTGGATCGCCCGCTCCACGAGTTCAGGGAGGCGGTGAGGAGCCTGACACGCAGGTACGCGGAGGAGCTGGGCGTCGAGCCGGGCAAGGTATATATTAGGAGGATGACGAGGCGCTGGGGTAGCTGCAGCTCCCACGGCAACATCAACATAAGTAGCCTGGCAAGACACCTGCCCGACGAGCTGATCGAGTACCTGGTGTACCACGAAGTCTGCCACCTGGTGGAGAGGAACCACGGGAAGAGGTTCTGGAGACTTGTTGCTCGGAAGTTCCCGAACTACGGGGAGCTGAGGAAAAAGCTACTCGCATACCAGGTTAAGCTGGCCATGCTGGGCCTCCTCAGGCTCTAGGAGCCTCCACGGCGCCCCGGAGCTCCGCCGCCCTCCTTGTTGCCTCCAGGACCGCGTCTATCAGGGCCTTCTTGGCCCCCAGGGCCTGGATGGCCATTATCCCCTTGATCGTGGTCCCTGCAGGCGTGGTCACCGCGTCCCTGAGTTCGGCGGGGTGCATCCCATTGCCCAGCAGTGTCCTCGCCGTGCCCAGCATAGTGTAGAGGGCCGCTTTCCTGGCCAGCTCCCTGGGGAGCCCTGCCGCAACGCCGCCCAGGGTCAGCGCGTCGAGGACCTCTGCCAGGAAGGCGGGGCCGCTGCCGCTCAGGGCTGTCAGCGCGTCCATATGCCTCTCATCCACCCACTCGTAGACGCCCAGCGCCCCGAAAAGTGCCTCCACAAGCCTCCTGGCCCGGCGGGGAACCCCCTCCGCCGCCAGAGCCGTGAAGCTGGTCCTCGAAACGACGTTTATGTTGGGCATGGCCCTGACCAAATGGGCGCCGGGCAGCCTCTCGGCGAGCCACGAGAGGGGGACTGCCGCTGCGACTGAGACGACCACCTTGCCCCACGCGGCGCCCCGTATCTCCTCTACAACCCCGGGCAACTGGTGGGGCTTCACAGCCAGAACCGCTATGTCGGCCTCCTCGACGGCGGCCCTGTTGCTCTCAGCAACCCTGGCTCCCAGCCTCCTGATCCTCCTCAGCGTTGAGGCCTTCCTACCCGTGGCCACCACGCTCCAGCCGAGGCCCGCGTCGAGAACTCCTCTTATGATGGCTGAGCCTATGGTACCAGCACCTATCACTGCGAGAACTACGCGTCTAGCTCTTTCCCTCTGGAACCAAGATCCCTCGCACCCTTCAACCCACTATATGGACACCATTATAAGTTTTGCGTGTAAACCAGAAACATCCCAAACCCAGCAGGCCTCCTCGGAAGATTCGCCCCAGGGATCGAGCTTTTAGCCTCGGATGAGCCAACCTTGCTCCAGGTAGCATCTATGGCTGGTGTGCCCAGAGTAGTTCTCGGGAGGAGGGGGCCCAGGGTCCCGGCCGTCGGACTCGGGCTTTGGCAAGCCGGGTTCAAGATGTGGGGACCTAGGGAGGAGGAGGCGGTGCGCAGTGTTAGGGAGGCTATACGGGCGGCCCTGGAGCATGGGTTGACGCTCTTCGACACGGCGGAGATCTACGGGCAGGGCTTCTCGGAGAAGTTGCTGGGCGAGGAGGTTGGAAACCGCGACGACGCCTTCATAGTCTCCAAGGTGGCTGGCTACAGGGTTACTAGGAGGGGTGTGCTGAAGGCGGCTGAGGGGATCAGGAGGAGGCTGAAGCGGGACGCAGTAGACCTGCTGCTCCATCACTGGCCTCCACCCCTACACACCCCCCTGTGCAGCGTGGTTAGGGCGCTGGAGGAGGCGGTGGACCGCGGGCTTGCCAGGTACATCGGGCTGAGCAACTACCCCGAGAACCTGCTGGGGAAGGCGGTAGAGTGTGCCAGGCGCCACGAGATCCTGGTGGACCAGGTCCAGTACAGCTTGGCCTACAGGGTTGTGGAGAGGGGGCTGAGGCCCCTTGCCGAGAAGTTAGGGGTTACGATAATGGCTTGGAGCCCCCTGGCCAAGGGCGCCTTGGCCGGGAAGACCGCAGCCGACAACAAGGCTAGGAAAGGGGACCCCGTGTTCAACGCGGCATCAAAGGACGCGGAACTCCTGGAGACCCTGAGAAGCATAGCTGAGGGGCTCGGCGCAACCATGGCCCAGGTAGCCCTGGCCTGGCTAGTGGCCAAGGGCTCTGTCCCGGTGGTGGGGTTTAGGAGGAGGCGACACGTGGAGGAGGCCTTCAAGGCTGCCAGGCTGCGGCTCCCCGAGTGGGCTATCCACGAGCTGGACAAGGCGTCGGAGAAGTACCGGTCCCTCTGGGGCGCGAAGTATAGCGCGGTGCAGAATCTGCGCTGGGTTCCCTCGCCTATCCAGATGCTGGTGATAAGGCTGATGGGAGGGATCTAGCGCCGGTTTTTAACGTGTGGCCCGAGATGATCGACGGGATAATGTTTGGCAGCCTGCCTGGCGCTACTGGCGTACCTCCGAGCGACCTCTAGGCGGGCGTTATTTATTGGTCGAGACCAGTAGTACTGTGGGAGCCATGTTCTGGAGGATCCACAGGTTCCCCAGGTATAGGCTCATCTCCCTCCCAACACCCCTGGAGAGGGCTGAGAGGCTGGGCAGGGAGCTGGGCCTGGAACTCTACGTGAAGCGCGACGACGTTATGGAGCTGGCCCTGGGAGGCAACAAGGCGAGGAAACTGGAGTTCATACTGGGGGACGCGCTGGCCAAAGGGTGCGACACCCTGATAACCAGGGGCGCCTACCACTCGAACCACGCCAGGCTCACAGCTGCCGCTGCCAGGAAGGCGGGGCTGGAGGTCCACCTGGTCCTAACACCTCCCGGCTCCCCCGAGCCCCAGGGCAACGTTCTCCTAGACAAGCTCCTGGGAGCGGAGATCCACTATACGGACACCTACGATGAAGCCGACAAGCTCATGGAGAGGATAGCCGAAGAGCTGAAGGCCAGGGGGAGGAAGCCCTACATCATCCCAGGCGGGGGCGCCTCGCCCCACGGAGTACTGGGCTACGCAGCAGCGGCCCTGGAGATCCTGCAGCAGCTAAGCGAAGCCGGGGTGAGGCCAGGCTACATAGTCCACGCGGCAGGCACCGGCGCGACACAGGCAGGCCTTATCCTGGGCCTCAGGCTCCTCGGCGCAGATGTTGAGGTCGTAGGCATAAGTGTGGGCCGCGGATCCGGCGAGATGAGGGAAAGAATAGTGGGACTGGTGAGGAGTGCTGCCAGGCTGCTGGGAGTTAAGCTGGACCTCGACCCCGAGGAGGTGGTGGTTTTCGACGATTACAGGTTCGGAGGCTACGCAATCATAACACGCGAGGTCGTGGAGACCATGAAGATGGCAGCCCGCACTGAGGCCCTGATCCTGGACCCGGTATATACTGCCAAGGCCATGTACGGTCTAGCGGATCTGGCCTCCAAGGGGTATTTCGAAGCCAGGCCGGTAGTATTCCTGCACACCGGCGGCACGCCCATACCATTTCAGACCGCCGAGCAGATAGCTCCGTTTCTTGCAGAGGGATAGTATGATTGGAAAAACGTGGGGTGGGAAAAGTTTTTAATAGAAAAATTACTGCTATTTAAACTTGACTTATGTAGCTGGGTGTAGTGATTGGCCAGGTTCAGGGTTGGCGTGGATATAGGAGGAACCTTCACGGACCTTGTAGCCTTTGACGAGTCCAGCGGCGAGTTGAAGCACCTCAAGATCCCCACCACGCCCCGCGACCCCTCCAAATGTTTCCTTGAGATAATAGATGCGCTGGGAGTAGGGTACGACGCCATCTACGTTATAGTGCATGCAACGACGCTTGGCACCAACATGTTCCTAGGCCAAACCGGCCTCGAGCCCCCTAAAGCTGTGCTGATAACCAATAGGGGGTTCCGCGACATAATCGAGATTGGAAGGCAGAACAGGCCAGAGCTCTACAACGTGTTCTTCGAAAGACCCAAGCCGCTGGTGCCGCGGTCGAGGAGGATCGGCATTTCGGGCAGACTGGGGCCTGGAGGCGAGGAGCTGGAACCCCTGGACGAGGAGGAGGTGGCGGAGGTTGCCAGGAGGTTCTGCGGGGAAGCCGAGGTTTTCGCCGTCTCGCTCCTCCACAGCTACAGGAACCCCAGTCATGAAGATAGGGTGAAGGAGATCATTGAGCGAGAGTGCCCCGGGGCCATCGTGGTGGCGAGCCACGAGGTGGACCCGCAGCCCGGCGAGTACGAGAGGACGAGCACGACCCTGGTGAACGCCCTTCTCAGACCCATGCTCTCCGAGTACCTCTCCAAGCTCAGGGCCGAGCTGGACAGGAGAGGGTACCGGGGAGAGCTGCTCGTGATGCGTAGTAGCGGCGGTGTGGCTGGCCTAAAGACTGCAGTCGAGATGCCGGCGGCCTTCATAGAGAGCGGCCCCGCGGCAGGTGCCGTTGCAGTGGCCTACATGTCGGAACTCATGGGTATAAGCAGGGCCCTAGGCTTCGACATGGGGGGAACTACTGCCAAGGCTTCAGCGATAATCAACGGCGAGCCGGAGGTGGTTTCCGAATACGAGGTCGGCGGCAGGGTGCATATGGGCAGGATGCTGAGGGGCTCCGGCTACCCGGTAAGGTTCCCCTACATAGACCTGGCCGAGGTGAGCGCCGGGGGAGGAACCATAGCA
>WAQK01000102.1 GCA_015520265.1 Pyrodictiaceae archaeon
CCTTGAACAGGGCGAACCCTGCCGCAAGCCCAAACATGGAGGCTATCAGGAAAGCGGCAGCCGACAGGAGGAGGCTACCAGTAGAAGACATGACATACGCATACCCTAGGTACCCTAGGAACCCGGCAAACGTTACCCCCGTCAGGACCCTAACAGCCTTCAAACCCTGGAAACACAACGCAAGCCCCAGAATGATGGCCACAACGTAGACCAGGTCGTGGCCCGGCACCAAACCACCACTAGTCACATGCCAAGCCACGGTAAAACCTTTGCCTTCAGCAGAAGTGCCGATATATATCTTTAACAATAATAATTTAGTTTGAGTGTGATCCAGACATGGGAAAACTAATCATCATGGCTACTATACTGGCGATACTGGTCTCAGCAGCCACAGCCATCACGATGCAACAGGGCATCCAAAATATAGACAGACAGGTTGCACCCGCCCTAGAGAAGCCTGAACAGCAAACATATAACCGTATAGGTGAAAGCGCCTCAGAAACTGGTATTCAGGCCACCGGTATGGCGCAGGAAGACACCTCAGGTGATAGCTACTACAATATCTCCGGGCTACGGATCAGGAAGCTTGTCCAGGAGATTAATCAGGGAAATGAAACCGCCAAGGACGAGCTTCGCCAGTTGTTGAAGGAGAGGGCTAGGAGGGTGAATGAGGCTTATATGTGGGCTGTCCAGTTTGTGACCGGTAATTATAGTGGGTTTGTGGAGAGGATGATGGGTAGTCCTAGCTTCGCCAGGGCTGTGGGCAACTACTCGTGGGAGCTGGTGAGGAGCAACCTCACCGGAGCACCCATGATCGGGATCTTCCACAACCCCTACACGGGGAAGATCATAGGATACCTACTAAACATATACGTCTACAACGAGACCGGCCATCTGGTCAAAATACTCGAAGTACAGACAGACCTAAACCTGAACCCCATACTGGTCAAGGAACGCCCACCCATAATAATCTCAACCCACCCACTCAAAATAGCAGAGCCGTAGCGGGTTCAACACCTCCCCTGGCTCAGCCATGCTTTTAGGGCAAGCTCTATCCTCCCATATAGCTGCAGCAGGGCCTTCTCGGCCTCTTCCACGTCGATGCCGGGGGCTAGTGTCCTGAGGAGGTCTAGATCGATTTCGAGTCTGGCCTTATCCACCCGGCTAGGCTCTCCGGAGAACTGGCATGGTATCCTTCTTAGCGGTGTCGCGCCATGCTTGTCGAGGAGGTTGGCCAGCTTTTCCAGGACGTCTGCGTCCAGGCGTGTCACATCGAGCACTGGGAGGAGGCGCCACTGCCACAGCTTAATGTTGGACCAGGCTCCCTCGGTCTCGCTCCTGTAGGCCAGAACCGTGAGCATGCCCCACGTGGTGTTGAGCCAGTACACTAGGGCCCTCTCGGCATTCTCTCCTCCCCTGAGCCTCACAGCATAGAACATGTTGGCAAGGAGGGGGATCCGCGAATAGAGGGCCACCACGTGGGCCGTATCCCACCTTATCCTGTCAGGGACAAGTACGCGGCCAGCGTATCGGTGGAACAGCTCCTCGCCCCTCGGCCCGGCTCTGAGCGAAACGTTGGGCTCCACCACCATTCTGGCACGTATATCCTCGCCTCCACCGAAGAGCCCGGGAAGCCCTGCCCCGGAGCTAGGCTTGAACTCGTCGTGGAACTGGTGCCGGTCCACGGCTATGCTCCTAGCCACACTGCCAAGCCTAGCTACGGGTATCCTAACGGTCACAGACCCCAACCTTATGGTGCCCTTCGAAATCAGGCTGAGTGCGTCATCGACAAGTTCTGGGTCGGGAAGGGATACAAACACGCCCCAGTTATGCACCAGTTCTCTGAGGCTTCCTTGCGGGAATTTCACCACAAGCGCCTTAGCCGAGCCAGCCGTCACGAGGCCAGAAGAGCCCTCGGCCAGCCTTGCCGCCAGCTCGGCAGCCTCCCTGACCGTCGTGGGCTTGCTTAGCAGGTTGATGAATACCGCTGGCCCCGACCCCCCTCTAGACTTCCTGACAACTAGGAGGACCTCGCTATCATGCGCATCGACGGAGAACCCGTAGCCGCCCACAGGGTCGCTGCTCACCACCACGTACTCTACATGGAGCTCCGATGCCAGGAGGATCCTTATGGGGAGCCAGGATGCCCCTGTAAGGATGCTCCGGGGAAGCACAAAGGCTATCACGCCCCCCTCCTTGACGTGCCTGTAGGCCAGATAGAGGAAGGCTAGGGCCTCGCCTGCCCTCCAGAGCCTCGACATATAGAAGTCGAGTTCTCCGAACCCGGCCTTCTGAGCGAAGCTCTGGACCTTTGGGCGGAGCTCCCTAGCCACTCGTCTCTCCAAGAGTTCCCTGTACCTGGTAAGCAGTCTAGACGCTTCGCTGCCTGCGAATCCGAACATGCTTCTACCCGCACTCCTACTCCTGCCAGTAGGGCTCGTGAAGGGGGGATTCATTATAACCAGGTCAAAGCTGCCAGGCACACCTGGGGGCCACGTCTCGAGGAGCTCTAGGGAGCCCAGCAAACCCTTCTCAGCGTCGAGGGGTGTGACGAGTATTTTTGGCCCAGAAGGCGAGCCGGGCTCCAGCAGCCGGAGCGATACCGACGCCAGGGATGCGGCGAACCTCTGGGCCTCGAACCCGTAGATCTCCTCTACAAGGCTGGTGCACCCGCCCCCGCGGCACCAGCTATCCCTGACGGCCCGGTAAGCCGCCTGGAGGAGCATGCCGGTGCCGCAGGCGAAATCAACGATCCTCGGAGTCCGGCGTCGTGGCCGGGAATTGATGGTGAGTGCATGGAAGGCCAGCGTGGCTAGCAGGTGGGCTGCCGGGGGCTCCGTATAGTAGGTCGCGTAGCTCCTCCTCTCGCCGAGCTCGCCCATGGCATCTCTATACAGGTTGCCGAATAGGTCGTCCAGCAGGGCCTCCCTGCACGTCACCAGACTCTCTGCATATTGCTTCACTAGCTCGAGGCATTGCCGGGCCTCCGGGGGCATAGATTCTGCGAGCTCCTCAGCGCAGGAGAGTAGCATTGATTCTAGGCCCCTGCCCGTACCAATGCCTGCCCGGCGCAGCGCTGATGCGGCTAGCAGCACTAGGCCTGCCCTCACGTAGGCGTCGGCCTTTCTCGCGGTTCCAAGGTCGTGCTCGGACAGGATCCGGGAGAACCTCTCCCCAACCTCGGCTCTCTTGCTGCGCGGCGTGGCCTTGTAGAGGCACTCCACCGCCCTTCGGAACCCGCCTACCTCGGCTCGGCAATCATTGCTCAATGATGCACCCTCCGCCTCGGTCCCGGCTACATCTATGTTTTTAGCCGTGCATCCAATATTATTGCGTGGTGGTGCTCTTTGGCGGAAATGTTCCAGGGACTGCCGGACCCTGTTAGGATGGTTCTGGAGCAGACGTTGACCCATAACAGGTGGCGTAGGTATGAGTGTGTCAACCTGATCGCCAGCGAGAATGTGATGAGCCCCCTGGCCGAGATGGCCTATATGTCGGACTTCATGCACCGCTACGCCGAGGGTAAGCCCAGGAAAAGGTACTATCAGGGCACCCGGTACATAGACGAGATCGAGCTCATGGTCATGGAGCTTATGGGGAAGCTGTTCAACGCCGAGTACGTGGAGCCTAGGCCCATCAGCGGGACCATAGCTAACGCCACCGTGTTCCACGCCTTCGCCGGGCCGGGGGACAAGGCGGTAATAGCGCCCGTCCAGGCAGGAGCCCACGTCAGCCACACCAAGTTCGGGACCCTGGGAGCCCTGGGTATCGAGCACATCGAGATGCCCTACGATGCGGAGGAGATGAACGTCGATGTGGATAAAGCCGTCAGGCTCATAGAGGAGGTTAAGCCGAGGCTCGTGGTTCTCGGGGGCAGCGTCTACCTGTTCCCCCACCCTCTGCGGGAGGTGGCCGACGCGGCCCACAGCGTGGGGGCCATAGTGATGTATGACGCGGCCCACGTCCTGGGCCTCATAGCGGGGAAGAGGTGGAGGCACCCCCTGGACCATGGCGCCGACCTGGTCACCTCGTCGACCCACAAGACGTTCCCCGGGCCCCAGGGCGGCGTCATATTCACACGTGTCAAGGATCTTTACAAGGCGGTCTCCAAGGTAGTGTTCCCTCGGTTCGTAAGCAATCACCACCTCCACAGGCTGCCGGCCCTAGCTGTGACCACCGCAGAGATGCTGGAGTACGGCGAGGCCTACGCCGACCAGGTGGTGAGGAACGCCAAGGCCCTGGCCGAGGCCCTTGCAGCTGAGGGGTTCAAGGTGCTGGGCGAGCACAAGGGCTATACGCAGAGCCACCAGGTTGTGCTGGACGTCAGGGAGCTGGGCGGCGGCGCCAAGATAGCCGAGCTCTGGGAGAAGGCCAACATAATCACCAACAAGAACCTGCTGCCCTACGACCCACCCGACGCCATCAAGAACCCTAGCGGGATCAGGCTCGGGGTGCAGGAGATGACACGGTTCGGCATGAGGGAGGACGAGATGAGGGAGATCGCCAGACTCATGAGGAGGGTCGCGATAGACGGCGAGGACCCCGGAAAGGTTGCTGAGGCTGTCAGGGAGCTGAGATCAGGATTCCTGGAGGTCAAGTACACGTTCCCCTTCGACCCCTCCAAGCTACCCGTCTCCGAGAAACTCCCCCTCCTCTACTAGGCGCCCAGTGGTAGCCATGATCGAGGCCGAGAAACTGCGAAGACTCGGGGCAGCAGCCGGCCTGGCGCTGGGAGGCTCGGTTTTTTCAGCTCTCCTCCTGGTTGCCGCCCAGGTAGCCGTGAGACCGGCCAGCCTCTCAGAGGTGGTGGGTGGGGAGGCTGTAAAGCTGCTTCTAGCCGCCATAGCCCTCCTCTACATCGTGGGCGCCGGGCTCTACGGCTACACGCTCTACTCCATCATGGAGACGTGGAACAGGAGCCACCAGGAGTTCTCAGAGCGGATAAGCTCGGCCAGGCGGAGGCTCCAGGAGAGGGGCCTGCGCGGCGAGACCACGGTCAGCCTCGGAATGCTGGAGGTTAGGGCAACCATGTATAAGGCCGAATCCATGCTCTGGGGCTTCATGGCTCTCCCGCCCGTGGCCAACATGTTGACCCTATACGCTGTGTGGTCCCTTTACAGCGGCATGAGGGAGGTGGAGGAGAAGGAGATAGAGGCGGCCGAGAGACTGGCTGAGGCAGCAGGCATCGAGAAGCCGCGGCTTGAGGGGTTCTCGACCCCCACTCACCTCATAGCCCTATCCCTCCTCATATTCCCTCTGGCCTCCCTCCTATCCAGGCTGGTCTCAGATCTGGAGTCTCACCTCAATAAGCACGGGGTGATGGAGGAAATGGTGGAAAGCGTTGTCGAGCGGTTTGAGTCCAGGAGGCCCCATGATGCATGGATTATCTCGATCGGCAACGAGCTGCTCAATGGGAGAACAGTCAACACCAACGCGACCTGGCTGGGGAGGAAGCTGACCCTCCTCGGGTACAGAGTCCGCCGCGTCGTGTCCTGCCCCGACGACATGGACGAGATAGTTGAGACAGTAAGACACGCCCTCAGCCACAGGCCCGGCGTTATCATAACCACGGGTGGCTTGGGACCCACCTTCGACGATAAGACTAGTGAGGCCCTCTCCAAGGCGCTGGGGAGGAGGTGGGTCACCAACCCAGAGGCTCTGGGGATGGTGAAGGAGAAATACCAGGCGGCCGGGCTGGAAATGACGGAACACAGGGTCAAGCTGGCCCGTATGCCCGAGGGCGCTAAGCCCATCCCCAACCCAGTGGGCACGGCTCCGGGGATACTGGTGGAACACGAGGGCACACTGATAGCCGCGTTGCCCGGAGTGCCTAGGGAGATGAAAGCCATGTTCGAGGAGACCCTCGAACCCATACTTGCGGAGAGGGGGCCCAGGAGAGTATACCTGGAAGCGGAGCTAAGAAGCATAGGGGTGCCGGAATCCACCGCGGCCCCGGTGATAGACAGGGTCATGAAGATCTCGCCCAACCTATACATAAAGAGCCATCCCTCGGGCGGAGAACTCGACCAGCCTGTCCTGACCTTCCAGGTGATCGTGTCGGCCCCCACCAGGGAGGAGGCCGAACAAACCCTCAAGAAGGCTCTGGAGGAGCTGAAGAGGGAGATGGAGAACCTTGGAGCGAGAATCGAAGAGAAGGCTGGTGGAGAGGGCGAAGAAGGAGATACACAAGAACACGGCTAAGCTGCTGGCCGTGGGCGTGGCCCTCCTAATGGTGGGAGCACGGCTAGGGGTAGCCACTATGCTGGGCAAGGCACTCATAGCCGCTGGCCTGGCCGTCGGTGCTTCGGCGCCCCTGGTAAGCTTCTACCTGGTGTACCGGAAGTACGTGCCCAAGCTCCGCGAGGCGTCGGACAGCTCCTAACCTTTATTAACAGCGTGAAATAAGGGTTAGCCAGGTGCAGACCCCGTGCCTGGAAACATCGATCCCGAGGAACTCAAGAAGAAGGTCATAGACGTGCTGAAGGAGATCTACGACCCCGAGATACCCGTCAACATCTACGACCTAGGCCTAGTCTACGAGATAAAGGTTTCAGAGGAGGGCGACGTCTACGTCAAGATGACCATGACGGCGCCCGCCTGCCCCGTGGCCTCCTTCCTCGTCGTCCAGACGGAGTCAGCCATAAAACAGATACCCGGCGTCAGGAACGTCAAGGTGGACCTAGTCTTCGACCCGCCCTGGAACCCCAAGATGATCAGCCCCGAAGGCCGCGAAATGCTGAAGGCAATGTTCGGCTACGACATCGTCGAGAAATGGATCCAGCAATACGAGGCCATGAGGGGAGCATAACCCGCCGCTCGAACCCCCGGCCTTCCAGCAATGCCCGCGGTCGCCGGGGGTTAGATTTAATACTAGACGCGAAAACCCAGCAATCTAGATACGCTATCCGGGGGTGTTGCCTAATTGGTTACCCAGCCCAAGACTGGGTGAAAGGGTTCTTTGTTGAGAAGGCACACTTGTTTCTAGAGGTACTTAGGGCAAATGAGGAAAGAGGCAGGCGTGAAGCCCAGGGATTAGCGAAGCTCCTGGCCAGACACGGGGTCCCAGGGGGCTCCAGGCTTTTGGAGCTGGGCTGCGGTAATGGCAGGGTTGCCGTGCCGTTGGCGAAGCTGGGCTACCATGTCACGTGCCTGGACGTGTCGCCGGTGTTTGTAGAGGATGCTGCTAGGCGCGCTAGAGAGGAGGGTGTCGGGGAGAGGGTGGATGCGATTGTGGGCGACGCTAGGAGGCTCCTAGACTATGTCGGTGAGGACGAATATGATGCAGTCTATATGGTCTGGACAAGCGTTTTGGGCTACTACTCAAGGGACACCGACCTGGAAGTGCTCAGAGCCGCGAGAAAGGCTGTAAAGGAGGGCGGACTGCTGGTGATAGCAAATACGGCTAACAGAGACAGAGCCGTTGCACTTAGGGCCCTGACCGGTGGCACGGACACTCCCTATGTCTCGGAGGCTGGCAGATACGTTTTGATAGAATACCCGAGGTTCGACCCGGCGAGCTCCACGATTACGAGTAGGTGGGAGTTCTACGTGCGGAGAGGTAGGGACCTCATCTACGTTGATGAGGTAGAGTTCACCCTCAGGCTATACACGCTGAGCGAACTGGTGGAGATGGCGAAGGAGGCGGGATGGAGGTACGAGATCGCATACCATGACCTCGAGACCTTTAAAAGCTATATACCTGGGCTAAGCCCTTTCAACGTGGTGTTCAAGGCCTGGTAAGAACTCGGTAGAATGCACGTCGTTTTTCCTTACCCCTCCTTCCTAGGGTGTGCTCCGCCTATACAGAGTTAGGGCCAGGTATAGGGTCGCTGATGCGAGAATCGCGGCGAGGAAGAGGATGCCAAGACCAGGCGAACCACCGTGCCCGGACAGCCCGTCCCCGCTCTCCTCAGCCGCTTCTGCAGGCCCGGCGTCTTGAGTCGAAGCGGGTTCCGGAGCGGGAGTTGTGGATGTGGTGGATGCCTGGGTTCTGGTTCTCCATGTAGGCCTGTCGAAGTTGGGGTCATCCTCCTCCGAGGGACGCGGCTCGGCGCTAACGTTCCACGCGGGGGTCTCTGTATCGTGATGTGGCGACGTGGCGCTGGGGCCCTTGTTTAGGTATTCATCTATGCGGGACTCGGGGTAGTTGTAGGGTATGGTGGTTGTCTCCTTCACGCATGTGTCGTACCATGGCCCCCAGTAGCCGTACACGCTGGGTGTGCCGTTGTGGGCGAAGAGTATGAGCGAGTAGTGGGCTGGTCTACATGTTGTGGTGTGCACCATTATGTCGGCGTGATAGTATGGGACTACCCGGGCGCTGCGGGTCTCCTCGTCGATGACCAGTAGGTACCCCTCAGCCAGCATGGAGCGTATCCCGTCTGTAGATACGTTGACGCCTTCCCGGCTTAGAGCCTCTGCAAGGCGGGCGGCCGCCTCCTCCAAGCTATAGTTCCATCTGTCCTCAAAGGATGTGCTGGTCGCCAGCTCCAGCAACGGTATATTGGTATCCACCACGAAAACTATGCTTTCAGGCCCGAAGCTCAGTGCTCCCACCCATACGTAGAAGCTCAGCCTCACCACGCCCATGCGCGGAGTGCGCATCACCATCTGTGTCACGGGCCGTCCGTCGAGGACGAGTTCATACTTGTCCAGCTCTATGCGGAGTGTGTCCGGGTCCTCAGGCATGGAGGGACGCGTATCTACAGGTTTTCCGAGGACCCTCCTGGCCAGGTCCACCATGCTCCTGATCTCCCGCCACTTCAGCTCGAGGAGCTCCTCCCTGCTGTTAAGGTAGTGCCTGATCAGGGGCTCTATGCCGGAGCCGGGAATATACTCTAGGGACACATCTGCCATGAGGGGGCCGAGGATCCGTCCATCCATAACCCCGTAGGTTAGAAGCGCGTGGGCGCCAGGCGCCTTTAACCCGACCCTGTAGAGCGGTACCAGTACCTCGTGAATGGGCCAAACAGACACCCGCCTAACCTCTACAGAAACGTTGTGCTCTACGAGGTAGTGGTAGACGGGCTCGAATCTGGCTCTGATCCACCCATAGCTGGCATTAACAAGGTGTACAGCCAGCCCAGGCTCCACCGCTCTCTCAGTCTGGCTGGCTGAGCGTGGCGTGGGGATGCTATACGCTTGGCTCAGCATGCTGAGTACTATTACAACGATTAGCGCGGCCCGGAACGCCGGGCTCCATGTAACGCCGTGATGATTGAATGTTTTAAACATCCTATAATTAGTCCTTAGATATACTGCTATATAGTTTCTCCATATCGGTGCAACAGCTACACGGCCGCGTAAGCGATAAAGGTATGGGGCCACTCTAAGGGATCGGGGCGATGACCGGTCCTAGCCAACCCGAAGCCCCCGGGAGGCAGGATTCCCTCGGGGGTGTGTCGAGGGGATCACAAGTGGAGCCCCACCTTCTCGGCGGAACCCGTTATATATGGGGGCGGCGATCTTGTTGGGTAGCTGGTAGCCGTGAAGCCTAGAAAGATCGGTGGCGGCTTGTTCCTATTCCCCGGAAGCCCCTCAACACTCATCAAGCCTCTGGGTAGCCGCGCGGTGGTCGTGGATCCCGGCTACGGCGAGGGACGTTGCCACGCCATCAAGAAGGCGCTCGATGACATGGGCCTCCGGGTGGAGGCCGTGATCCTCACCCATGGGCACCCCGACCACATAGCTGAGGCCGGGTGCCTCGAAGCCCCCATCTATGCGCACCGATACGAGGCCAGTATTATAGAGAACAGCCTCCTCAGGGAAACCGTGGTGTACGGTGCCAGGCTCCCCTCCTCCATCTACCATTTACAGGCAAGGGACTTGGAGGTCTCGGAGACCTACAGGTGGGGCGAGAAGCTATACGGCCTCGAGACCATCGCGCTTCCAGGCCACTCGCCGGGACACACGGGTCTCCTGGACCGGGAGGCCCGCACCATATATGCCGGGGACGCCTTCTTCGGCGACAGGCTCATGGACCGCGTGGGGCTACCCTTCGCCCCAAGCCACCTGGAGTTCTTGGAGTCGATAGAGAAGCTGAGGCCCTACGCCGAGGAGGGGTACCGGCTGGTGCCCTCCCACGGACCCATAGTGGATGGGAGGCGGGCCGTGCGGCTCCTCGACCACACGGCAGGTAAGGTTAGGGAGGCGGAGAGGCTGGTCCCCGAGTTGCTTGCCTCCGAGCCCCTGAGCCTTCCCCGCTTATCCTTCGAGGTGACCAGGCGGCTCTCCAACTCTGATAGCCCGGACCCCGAGCTGCTGATGCTGAACGAGGTGACGCTGAAATCCGTCTTGGCCAGACTGGTTAACGAGGGCATAGTGGAGCCAGTCGTGGTGGGCGGCGAGCTTCGGTGGAGGGCCACGGCTCGGGGGTGAGTCCCGGTGGTCTGCATCTCGGAGACCAGGCTTGTTACAATACACAACGTTCAGCCCAGGCACACCAACCCGTTGGGCACGCTTCACGGCGGCGTACTGATGGGCTGGATGGCGACCACGGCTGCCATGGCGGCTTCCAGGTTCTCCAGGGGCCCCGTCGTGCTAGGCACCATAGATGACGTCTTCTTCCTCAACCCGGTCAGAATGGGGGAGCTGGTGGAGATCGAGGCACGGGTCGTCTACAGGGGGACCAGCACCATGGACGTCGTGGTCGACGTGGTTTCCGAAAACCCATGGCTCGGGGAGAGGAGGGTCACCACGCACGCCACCATGGCCTACATCGCTGTTGACGAGAAGCTGCGGCCCCGCAGGATAGCGGCGAATCTGGAGCCCTGCAACAGGGAGGAGGACGAGCTGTACAGCGAGGCTGAGGAACGGTATATTGAAAGGAAAAGGCAGCTTAGAAGCGTGAGACCCGAGCCTCCGAAGCCTGTCAAGGGGTTGCCCAGCATGACCAGCTATAGGAGGGTGCACCCTGACGACGCGTATTTCGGCAACTGGATGTCCGCCGCGAGCCTCCTGAAAACCATGGATGACGTAGGCGGCATGCTGGCCCTAAGGTACGCCAGGGGCGTCGTGGTGACGGGCGCCGTGGATAGGATAGTTTTCCACGAACCCATGTATGTCGGCGAGATCCTGAGGCTCGACGCCGCGGTGACCTATGTGGGTAAAACGAGCCTAGAGGTTTCCATCAGTGTGGAGGCGTCTAACCCCCTTAGCGGCGAGACCCGCACAACTTGTACTTCGTATTTCACCTTTGTCCATCTTGGGAGCGACGGTAAGCCCAGGCCGGTGCCCCGCTTCGAGCCGGAGCTGCCCGAGGACATGGAGGCCTGGAGGATGGCCGAGGAGAGGAGGAGGGCTAGGCTGGAAAAGCTTAGGAGGGTGCGGGAGAGGATCCTGGGGCGGGGTTATCGGATCTAGGTGGTCATGGATGACTACACGCATAAACATGGAGACCGTTGGCGCGGTGCCGCAGGAGTTCGCCGATAAGACTGTATCCACGCTTGCAAGTTTCTATGAGGCCCTCTCGTCCGCCGAGCCTCCCAGCATAGTAGACGTATACATATACCATTCCAGGGACAGGATGCTTGCAGCCTTAGAACGCGAGGCTATGCAGGTAGGTGTGGCGGTGGTAGCCGACTATCTGGTGATGCACGAAGCCTGGAGGGGGTGGCCCCGGATACATGTAGACTATGGTCGATGCTCCCTTCTGCCCTGGCATACCTTTAAGGCCCTACTCCTCCACGAGGCTGGCCACAGCGTGCTCCACGGAAACCTCCTAGCCTACGTTGTGAGTATCCCGAGGGTGTCGTGGCCCGGCGGCAAGGTCGTCGAGGCGGCATATGTGGCATCTACGGCTGTGAAGGACCTGGAGGTCTCGCTTCTCCTGAAGGCCGACGGCTTTACGGACGAGCTGGAGGAGTATGCTAGATATGTGGCTGGCAGCATGGCGGAGCTGAGTTGCAGGGACCCCCTGGAGCTGTTGGAGCTGGCCAAGCTCCTGGCACCCTACGTGACCCTGGAGAGGAGGCCGCCTAGCCGTGCGCTGCGAGGCAACTGCAGGGCCCTGGCCGTAGACGTCATGGAGGTGCTTCGTAGCACAGCTGGCCTGGGGAGCCTGGATGATGCGGTGTTCAGGCTGGTGACAAGGGTCTTGGAGCTTACTAGGCGGCAACAAGATATACCTCGCCCATAGTAATTCTTGGTGCAGTGGGATCCGCTGTGACCTGCAAGGAGGTAAGGCTCGTAGTGTTCGACGTAGACGGCGTCTTAGTGCCCATACATAGTAGCTGGGGCTACCTACATGAGTACTACGGCTCCGCGGAGGAGGCTAAACGTAACATGGAGCTCTACAAGAAGGGCCTTATAAACTACTACGAGTGGATGCGGCTAGATGTTGAGGCGTGGATCAGGGCTGCGGGGAGGCCTATAACCCGCAGTGAGCTTGAGGAGGTTCTTGGCAAGGTCCCCGTGTTCCCCGAGGCCCGTAGGGCGGTGGAGGAGCTACACTCGATGGGCGTTATGACGGCGTTACTGAGCGGGGGGATAGATGTCTTGGTGGAGCGTGTGGCTAGGGAGCTGGGCGTGGAGAGGTGGGAGGCCAACAGGCTCGTGTTTGACGAGGAAGGCTTCCTGGTGCCGGGAGGCATACCGATTGTTGAGGCTCTCGGCAAGGACCGGGTGCTTAGAAGAATGGTCTCCGACCTAGGCGTAGCGCTGGAGGAGACCATGTTTGTGGGCGATTCGCACTGGGACCTACCAGCTTTTAGGGTGGCGGGTTGCAGCGTCTTGGTCGGCGACGCGGAGCCCGGCATGGATATAGATTATAGGGTTAGCAACGTGGGCGAGGTGCCTCGCATAGTGAGAGAGCTTAACTCACGCTTAGCTGCCGGATCGTCACGGCCGAGCCGTTAATTAACCCTGGCCCCACACCTCTAAGAGATGATGTATATGGGTTTGCGGAGGACCTTTCTATTAGTTGTTGTTCTGGCCCTCACCATTCTGGGCTTAGCACTCATGGCGGGAAATAAGGACACTCTAGACACGCAGAAACGGGACGTTGGCCTAAGCCTGACCCTCTATGCCACGCCCGACTGCGGTTGCTGCCACAACTACGTGTCCTACCTGGAGGATCAGGGGGTTAGCGTAGACATAGTCTATGTGTCGGGCGAGGAGCTTGCCGAGAAGATGGGCGTCGCTCCGAGTGGAATGTATAGTTGCCACATCATGGAGGTGGAGGGCTACTACGTTATAGGACATGTGCCTCTAGAGGTGATCGAGAAGCTGGTCGGGGAGAAGCCAGACGTGGATGGGATCGCGCTGCCCGGCATGCCTCCAGGCTCTCCGGGCATGGGAGGGGTCAAGCAAGGGGTTTTCACCGTATACTACTTCGATGACGGCGATACAGGCGTGTATGTGGAGGTTTGATTCTTACGGGTCCTCCTCTGTTCACCCTGCAGACAAAGTCCACGAGGGCGTCGCCGCGGCCCTCCTCCACGAGTCCCGCCAGCCTGGCCCTATCCCTCTCCCCGAGGGAAAGTAGCGGGAAGGTCTCTATAAGTCTCCTGGCCTGAAGCAGGCCCAGGTACTTCCGAGTATATTCTGCGTTGGAGTACTTGTAGGTGGTCATGAACTCGCTGTCCGTTAGTTCCCGGAAGTATTCTAGGAGCGTGTTGAAGTAGTCCTTCAGGAGAAGCTGGTCCTCCACAGGTATCTCTGGCTCTAAGAACAGCTGGATGGGGTGAGTCCTGTACTTGGCCCGGGTGACCAGGATTCCATCCGCGCCGAAGACCTGTCTCACTGTGTAGAGGCCTGCCCTACCCTCCCTAGTACCGGTGTCCAGGGTGCGTATGAAGAGTATGTTTCTCTTTACCCTCTCATACAGCTCCCTGCATACATTCACCCTCACACGGCTGTAGGACCCCCCGGAATATGCGTTGGCATCCACTAGTACCAGCTCCCAGCTTCCCGGGCACTCTTCAACCTCCTCGATTGTTAAGTAGTACTTGACCCGCAGGG
The DNA here is from genome assembly GCA_015520265.1 of Pyrodictiaceae archaeon. GTDB lineage: Archaea > Thermoproteota > Thermoprotei_A > Sulfolobales > WAQK01 > WAQK01. The sequence continues at coordinate 13,957 of WAQK01000102.1, forward strand.
GGCGTGGGGCCCTGCATTTGTCCACAAACTCCTCGAACTCTGTGCCCGCCCTGTACATGTGCTGGGGCTCCAGCACGTATATTTTCTCAACCATCGATCCGTCGGCGTAGAGCTTGACTCCTGGAAACCGCTGAATCCCGTGCAAGGGCCTCGCCTTCCTCTCGAAGAAGCATATAGCCACGTTGGTGCCTGTTTCCTCGAACACCCCTTTTTCCAGGACGACAACACTCCTAATGTTGTAGAGTTTCAGGAGGTCTAGCCTTATCTTGTTGGATACAGAGTAGCCGTAGAGGAAGTTGGTTGGAATAATGTATATCATCCTCTCCAGGCCGTGCCTTGCATCGTTGATCAGCGCGATCTGGTAGAGGTCCTGGTAGCCCTCGTTGGCCCCTTCAAAGTATTTGAGGAGATGACTGGCTTCTCTGTGTTTCCGGATGTAGCCTAGGTAGAGGTAGGGCGGGTTGGTCACGTGGTATACTGGAAGCCCCTTGTCCAAGAGGTGCGAGGGGTAGTTGGCTAAGCTGTCTCTAACCTCGATATTCTTCTCAGCTATCCGGCGAGGGACCCCATAGGCTTCAGCGTTCTCTCTAGCCTTCTCCACCATGCTGTCCTGAATATCATAGAGGTATACGTGTTTCTCGAAGAAGCCCGGCCTCTTCTCGGGGGGCACGAGCTCCAGTATGGGTAGGATTAGGTTTCCCTCGCCAGCGAACATGTCTACCCATAGGTACTTGTAGACGAGGTGCTTGATCTTGGGCAGGATGAACCTTCTGGAGACCTCTACGGGTGTTAGATGCGCTCCGTAGATCCTCTTGGACGGCGTGCCCAACCTCTAGGACCCCCTGAAGGGGGCTAGACGTACTCTAGCCAGCCCTCATACTTCTCTATCTTTCCTCTAACCACGTCGCTGTATAGCTTCTGAAGCTTTCTGGTTAAGGGGCCGGGCTTCCCGTCGCCTATCTTAACGTTGTCCACCTCGACTACCGGCGTAACCTCGGCGGCTGTTCCGGTGAAGAAGGCCTCGTCCGCCGAGAGGAGTTCGCCCAGCGTTATATCTTTCTCGACCACCTCGACACCCATGTCTCCTAGCAGGGTCATTATTGTGTCCCTGGTTATTCCGGGGAGTATGGATGCCTGGATAGGCGGCGTGTAGGCCACGCCGTCCTTGACTATGAAGAGATTCTCCCCGGTTCCCTCGCTCACGAAGCCACGGTGGTCCAGGAGTATGGCTTCGTCGAATCCCTTCTCGTGTGCGTCCATGGCCGCCAGGAAGCTGTTGATGTAGTGACCGCTGGCCTTGGCCGTGGTGGGGAAGGAGAAGGAGGGGAGCCTCCTCCACGGAGACACTGTGACCCTGGCTCCCTTCTCGTAGGCCTCGCCCAGGTACTTGCCCCATTCCTTCGCAAGCACTGCGACGCCTGCCCTCCTGTCCCTCGCCTTAATGCCCAGCTCCGTCGTGGCTATGTATGCTATGGGCCTTATGTAGGCGTCCTTGAGGCCGTTCTCTCTGACCACGGCCTTGCAGGCTTCGGCGATCTCGTCTTCGGTGAAGGGTATCTCTATCCTGTAAATCCTGGCCGACACGAAGAACCTCTTAACGTGTTCTCTGAGCCTGAATATGGCTGGCCTCTGCTTAACCGTCCAGTAGGCCCTTATTCCCTCGAAAACAGCGGTCCCGTAGTGCAGCGCATGCGTGGACACACTCACCACGGCCTCCCCGGCGTCCACGAGCCTGCCGTTAAACCAGACCAGTCTAGTCATGACCCATCACCACCGTATTAGCCTCTATGGGATTTAATGGTTCCCATAGCACGGCGGTATCCGTGGGCTAAGGGTGGGAATAATTTAAATATCACGGCTGCACCCAGAAGCGGTGCCGGAGGGATAAACATGCGCCAATGGACATAACCCGTCTAAGAATACATCTGAACCCAGACCTTCTACCCGAGAAATGGTACAACATACTCCCAGACCTCCCGGAACCCGTTCCACCGCCGTTGGACCCCTCAACGGGTAAGCCGGTCCAACCAGCAATGCTGGAGAGGCTTTTCGCCAAGGAGCTGGTGAGGCAGGAGGTCAGCCAGGAACGCTTCATACGCATACCCGAAGAGGTTAGAGAGGTCTACGTGAGACTGGGAAGACCGACACCCCTAGCCAGGGCAAGGAGGCTTGAAGAGGCCTTAAACACGCCCGCCAAGATCTACTACAAGTATGAAGGGGTATCGCCTACGGGGAGCCACAAGTCCAACACTGCCACGGCACAGGTATACTATAACATGATGCAGGGCGTGGAGCGGGTTGTAACCGAGACGGGCGCTGGCCAGTGGGGCTCTGCCCTCGCCCTAGCTGGGGCAATGTTTGGAGTAAAGGTACGTGTCTACATGACGAGGAGCAGCTACCTGCAGAAGCCCTATAGAAGAGTCTTAATGATGCTGTATGGCGCCGAGGTCTATCCGTCGCCCAGCGATAGGACCGAGGTTGGACGCAAATTCCTGGCGGAGGACCCCCAGCACCCCGGGAGCCTGGGAATAGCGATTAGCGAGGCAATCGAAGATGTGCTGAGGGACGAAGGTGCCAGGTACTGCCTGGGGAGTGTGCTGAACCACGTGCTCCTCCACCAGACCGTGATAGGACTGGAGGCCAAAAAGCAGATGGAGCTGCTGGGAGACTATCCCGATATAGTTGTGGGCTGTGTGGGAGGAGGCAGCAACTTTGCTGGCCTGGCCTACCCCTTCATGGAGGATAGGTTGAAGGGCAAGGCCGAGACGCGGTTCATAGCAGCGGAGCCCAGGGCATCCCCCACCATGACGCGTGGAATATACACCTATGACTACGGAGATACGGGTAGGCTAACGCCTCTTCTAAAGATGCACACGGTGGGCCACAGCTACAAGGTGCCGCCAATCCACGCTGGCGGGCTGAGGTACCATGGTGTGGCGCCTACTATTAGCATACTGCTGAACCACGGCTACGTGGAGGCACGGGCCTACCACCAGAGCGAGGTGTTCGCCGCCGCCAGGCTCTTCGCGGAAACCGAGGGAATAGTGGTGGCGCCCGAGACAGCGCACGCGGTAAAGGCTGTAGTGGACCTTGCAAGGGAGGCGAAAAGGGCGGGCGAGCCCGTCACGATACTGTTCAACCTCAGCGGCCATGGGCTTCTCGACCTGAAGGGCTACGAGGACTACTTGGAGGGAAGGCTGGAAGATTACGAGCCAAGAAAGCTAGCCTTAGATGCGCGCCCATAATCCCTGCTTACGGCTTTTTATTTACATAAATATCTGCCTAGGATTTATAGCTGTGGGAAACCACACATTCAACGGTGTACAGAGGTGCACATCTTCTCCCTACCCAGGCTCATATACTATGGCTCCGGAGCATCCGAGATGTTGGGAGAGCTCGCCAAAAATCTGGGCTGGAAGCGTGTTCTGCTTGTCTGCGACCCGGTGGTGGAGAAGCTAGGATTGGCAAGCAAAGTTGAGCAGGCTCTTCGAAACACCGGGGTTGAGGTGAGGGTGTATGACAAGGTCGAACCCGAGCCCCTATTCAGCCAGGCCGAGGAGATAGGCAGACTGGCCCAGGAGTTCGAACCCCAGGCCATAGTAGCTGTGGGCGGTGGAAGCGTCATTGATGCAGCTAAGGGTGCCTGGGTCAAGTATGAGAGGCCTGACTACGATCTTAGGGGTGTGACGCCCTTCGAGTGGATGGGTCTCGGCAAGAAGTGCATGCTCGTAGCCATCCCCACGACCAGCGGCACAGGCAGCGAGGCCACCCTGGGCATAGTGCTATCCGAGCCTCTGGACGGCGGTAAGCGGAAGGTGGCTCTCGGCTCCCCCGAGGTTGTCTCCATGGTTGCTGTCCTAGACCCTGATCTCGCTAAGACAATGCCACGCAGGCTGACCATATCGACCGGTGTAGACGTGCTTGCCCATGCGGTTGAAGCGGTGGTTTCCAGCGAGGCTAGCGAGTTCACCGACGCCCTCGCCTTCAAGGCCACGGAGATAGTTTTCACGTACCTGCCTCGGGCCGTTGAGAACCCGGATGACATGGAGGCCCGCAGCAAGATGCACCTAGCGGCAACCATGGCTGGCATGGCCTTCAGCAACAGCGGGCTCGGCCTAGCCCACGCGGTTGCGCACGCCATGGGCCCGGTGGCGGGCCTACCCCACGGGACCTCGGTAGGGATAGCGTTGCCCTTCGTGGTGGAGTATAACTCGGCGAAGAGCAGTAACGCCGCGGAGAAGTATGGGAAATTGCTCTCGTATCTGGAAGTTATGGCTAGGGTGGAGGCGGATACTCTGGCCGCTGCCATTAAAGAACTGTACAGCCGCATAGGGCAGCCTGAAACCGTTGCCCAAGCAGGCGGAGACGCGGCCTCCGTCCAGGCCCGTGCTGAAGAGATAGTTGACGAGGCATTCCAGGATCCCGACCTAGTGTTCAACCCCGTGTTTCCGGACAGGGGCGAAGTGGTGGAGATGGTTAAAAAGATGGCAGGGGAGGGTTAGCCGAAGATGCTGGGCACGGTCTGAGCAGTTTTTACCATGGCTAGAGCCGCGGCAGAGTAGCGTATCAGCGTGGCTAGGCTACCCTTTTTCACCTTCAACTTCCTGCTCATGAGGGCCGGTATGGGGCCAAGTTGGCCGCTTATCACCCTCTTCCAGTCCTCATAGGTGGCCTCGAGGATGTAGTCAGCCTCAGCCTTGTCCGGGTCCTCGGCCCACTGAGAGCCCCGGCACTCGCCGTGGAAGAGGTCGAGAACGAAGCCTGCCCGGTCCCTGCCATACTTCTCAGCTACGCGGGGCGGCAGGTTGGTGGCCAGGAACATTATGCTGCCCTCCCAGGTCTTGGCGGCGTTCCTGTAGTCCTGGTTCTCGTTGAGCTTCCTGCAGAACTCCTCCGCCCACTCCTTGCTGGGAAAGAGGAAGCCCTGGGGCATACGGGATCCCCCGGTATAGATGGTTTCTTGAAGAATTAATTTCTTGGGGGAGCCCGGTGGGCAGGATTGACTAAATTCAATTATTTTCCACAAATACCACAAATATTTAGAGATAACCGTTTTTATAGGCAGTGTGTAGGGCTGTGGGTGGTTGCATAAGTTTTTTACTAAGTGGTATAATTATTTATAATGCAAAATACTGGAGAAAAAGAGGTGCGTACACATGGCTCAGCAAGAGTATATCCGAGTTCCTAAGGGCCTCAAAAACGTGATAGTCGATCAGACCAGGCTGAGTGGAGTGGACCCCACAGGTCAGCACACCATCTATCGCGGCTACACGATCGACGATATAGGCGCCAACGCCAGCTTCTACGAGGCAGCCCACCTATTCCTCTACGGCCATCTGCCGTGCGAGGACGAGCTCAAGGAAATCAAGAAGAAGATCGATTATGAGAGGGGCAACATACCCGAGAAGCTGTTCGACGCCCTCAAGCTGGCGCCCGTAACCCACCCCATGTACTATGGTAGTTACGGCGTGCTCCTCCTAGGCCAGTACCTGGCGCCTGAGTGGGACTTCAGCGACGAGACGCTGTATGACCACGCCTTGAAGCTGATAGCTAAGCTTCCCGTGATATTCGCGGCTGGGTGGCACCTGGCCCACACAGGCACACTGATAAGGCCGGACCCCAGCCTGGACCACGCCACCGACGTTCTGAGGATGATCATTGGCAGGATGCCCAGCAAGGTGGAGGCCAGGGCCTTCGAGTCCAGCCTCGTCCTCTACATGGATCACGGCTTCAACGCCAGCACCTTCACGGTAAGGGTCGTGGCCAGCACACTCAGCGACATGTACTCGGCCATCGCTGCAGGCATCGGCGCCCTCAAAGGCCCCCTCCACGGCGGCGCCAACGAGAAGGCCATGGTGATGCTACTCGAGGCCAAGAAGCAGGCCGAGGAGAAGGGAGTACCCCTCGAGGAGTACATAGTAGACTACATCAAGGCCAAGCTGGCCAAGAAGGAGAAGATAATGGGCTTCGGCCACAGGATCTACAAGCTCCACGACCCCAGGACCGACGTGGCGGCCAAATACATCAAGCAGCTGAAGGACGGAGAGTGGTGGCTCAAGGTACTCAAGAAGGCCGAGGAAGTCATGTGGCAGGAGAAGAAGTTGCCAGCCAACATCGACTTCTACACAGCAGTGCTCTACTACCAGCTAGGAATACCGATACCCATGTATACGCCCATCTTCGCCATGGGCAGGATCGTAGGCTGGGTCAGCCACTACATAGAGCAGGTCAAGGACAACAAGATCATCAGGCCCACCGAGGAGTACGTCGGCCCCACCGGGCTCAAGTACAAGCCCATGCACGAGAGGTGCAAGCAGTAGTCCATCCTCCTCTAATTTTTATTCTCACACATTCCGCAATCCTAATCTAATATACACGTATACATAGTTACATGTGGACATCATGAGCGTCATCCGAGTCCGCCGAGAGGTATACCAGGAGTTAAAGAGGCTCAAGCGACAACTAGACGCTAAGAGCATGTCGGAGCTCATAGCCCTGCTGGTCAAGATAGCTAGGAGCGAGCTCGACAGGTTTAGGGGCGATCCCAGGGTTTTCCTGGAGACATTGAAACATGCTGGTGAGGCAGGAGAAAACGACTCCGAGAGGATAGATGAGCTGCTCTACGGTGGGAAGAGTTGAGCATACTAATAGATACTGGCGTATTTTACGCCTTTTATAACAGGAGAGATAAACATCACCTGGACTCGCTCTGCCTGCTTACGCATATATTGGAAGGTGTGTTCGGCAAACCCTACACCTCCGACCTAGTCGTTTCGGAGACATATACACTTCTAAGGTACAGGGTCGGGTTCGGAGCTGCCAACGCCTTTCTAGATGCCCTGGGCCGAAGCGGTATAGAGGTTGTGTTCCTTGACAAGGAGTTATATAGCGAAACACTGCGGATCCTGAGGAAATACCGGGATAGGAAGCTTAGTTTTACCGATGCAGCGATCCTGGCTATCGCAGGTGCTTTCGAGATAAAATATCTTGCATCCTACGATGAACAGGCCTTTTCCGGCCTGCTAACTGTGGTTGGCCGAAATTATGGAGCGTCGCTTCCGGAGAAGGAGGTTGACAGGATAAAGAAACTCGCTGGCCGGATGTAGGACTAATTTTTCCTGTATTTCAGCAGCCTGTCAACCTCCTCGGATATCCTGGTATCCATCTTTTCGTAGTCCCAGTACCCTATGAGTTCGTAGAACTCCTGCCTCGTCATGAGCTGGTCCAGCACGTGTTTCTGGGTGCCCTTCTCCAGGATCTCGCGAAGCACCCTCCTGGCGGCGCCCATGGCTGCCCTGAACGTGGTGACCGGAAAGATTACTATCTTGTAGCCCATCTCCTCGAACTCCCTGACTGTTATGTAGGGCGTCTTGCCGAACTCGGTCATGTTGGCCAGGAGGGGCGCCTTTACCCGCTTGGCGAACTCGGCGAACTCCTCCTTACTGGTCAGGGCCTCGGGGAATATGACGTCAGCCCCTGCCTCGAGGTAGAGCTGGGCCCGCCACACGGCCTCCTCGAACCCCTCTACACCCCTGGCATCTGTGCGCGCCACTATGACGAAGTCGGGATCGCTTCTGGCCTCGGCGGCGGCCCTGATCTTCTTGGCCATCTCCTCCGCGGGGACCAGCTGTTTCCCTGAGAGGTGGCCACACTTCTTGGGCAACACCTGGTCCTCGATCTGGACCGCCGCCGCGCCGGCCTCCTCCATGATCCTGACGGTGCGCATCACGTTTATGGCCTCGCCGAACCCCGTGTCCACGTCCACTATTAGGGGAAGCGTGGTTACCCTCGTTATCCACCTCACGTGGAGCGCCATCTCGTCCAGGGTTATGAGGCCCAGGTCGGGCAGGGCCAGCGCCCCGGTCACGGCGGCACCGCTGAGGTAGAGCGCCTTGAACCCCATCTTCTCCGCCAGCAGTGCGACGGCCGGGTTGTAGACGCCGGGGGCGACTATTATGCCTGGCTCGGAGAGAAGCCTCCGGAGAATCGTGGTTGGCTTCTCTTTGGGCGGTCCCCTGAAATGGAGAGGCTTCTCCACGGCTATGCACCTCTAGTCATATTGGTTTCGGCCATATTATTCGGTTCCCAGCCCCTTTTCGGGCGAAGAAAGAGGTGTGCCGTGTGTGTAAAAAGGAGGTGGCTAAGGCTCCTCGGATATGGCGAACTCCTCCATGAGGAGGGTTAAGTCTTTGAGGTCCGGCAGGCTCCACAGCGTCTTCAGCGCCCTCATTCTCCGCTCCTCGTCCATGAAGCTCTGGCCCATGCGGTGGAACTTTTCTTCCAGCTCTTCGTCGGTGACGGGGTTCATGAAGTGGCCTCTCGGGTAGGTCACGGTCTCGGAGAACCTGCGGCCGTCCTTTAGCACTATCTCTATGGTGTTGGGTATGCCCCTCGGATACTCTTTGTCGTGGTCGGGGTCCACCTCTATCTTCATCTTGGCCATGACCTTCCTCACGTCCTGGGCCAGTATCCTCTCCTGGCTGAAGGTGTCGAGCCAGATCTTGCCGTCGAGGAGTGCGGCCGCTATGATGTAGGGGAGGCTGTGGTCCGCCGTCTCCCTGGTCTTGGGGTCCCACTTCTCGGGGTCCTTGACGATAATCTTGTAGGACACTGTGAAGGTCTTCACGTTTATCGCCTCAACCTGATCGGGGTCGAAGCCTCCCATTTGCTCCCTCAGCTTAAGCGCGGCCTCCACGGCGCTCATTGCGTGATACTCGACGGGCCAGTACTTGATGCTGGTCTCCAGGATCTTGAAGGGCTCGCCGTCGACGCCTCCAAGCCTGTCTATGCTGAACTCTCCAGACACCTGCTTCCAGAACCCCATCTCGCCCTCGAACACGGGGGAGGGCCCCGTCATGCCGTGCTTGGCGAGGAGGGCTGCGAAGACGCCGTTCCTTGCCGAGTTCGCCGCTGTGCAGCCTTTCCACATGCTCAGCTCGCCGGCCCTGGTCTGCCTCAGAGATGCGGCCTCGTTTGTCGCCAGGTTTATGGCCTGCACCATCCTGTCCACATCGAGGCCCATGATCTTGCCCGCCCCTATCGCCGTGGCTATAGCGATGTAGGTGACGTGGTCCCAACCCCTAGCCCTGACGCTGGCCGCGTCGGCGAGGCGGCAGGCGACCTCGTAGGCTGTGACTATCCCCTCGATCAACTTCCTCCCGTCGACGCCCTCGGCCTGGCCAACCGCTATCATGGCCGGAATCATGTCGCTGGGGTGCAGAGCCTCCTTGGACAGGTAGGTGTCGTTGAAGTCGAGGTACCTGACGTGGCACCCGTTGGCGAAGGCGGCGTGATCCACGGGGACTCTCAGCTTGGAGCCGAAAAGCGTTCCCCCATACTTGTCGGACCTTGAGAGGCTGGCAACCCTCCTAGCGATCGTCGGGGGCTTCGCCGGGTAGGCGCCCATCATCACCGCGAAGCTGTCCACAACCCTCCGGACAGCCTCCTTAACCACCTTCTCGGGCAACTTCTCATAGGAGACCTGGTTAACGGCGTACTCGGCCAACCTCCTAGCCAGAGTCACGAGAACCACCAAGTCACTAAACCCGTAACGCTATATTTACTCATCGCACATGCTACCGTCGATCAGCTTCTCCTGGGCAATCTTGTGGCCAGCCCCACGAGTATGCCCATGGCAAATCCTATACCTAGGTAGACTAGAGGGTGTTGCAACAGGTTTCGGCTCGGGGCTTGTGTGGGAGGATGCTGTAGGACTGTTTCCAGGGGATGCTTGGGGCTTTCCGCGGCTTGGTTTTTCAGTGCGACATTTACTGTGGCGAGGTTGTTGACTGTTGTTTCCGCCGGGGTGATCCCGGCTACACGGTCGTCGCCGGGGATCAGGGTTACGGGTAGGTTCTCCACGCGGCGGCCTATGGTCTCCATGTCGATCTCCACGCCGAGCATTACCTTCAGCATGCCGAGGATGTCGGGCCACAGCTCTTCGGCGAGGCGTAGCGCGGCTTCGGGCCCGTCTACGCTCCTAAACCTGAAACGTGGGGACGTGAAGTTGTAGCTGATGCCGTCCCTGTCCACAATTATTTCGAGCAGCCCCTTGGAGTTGGCAAGCTCTATTCGGGATGAGAGCCTGGAGATCTCCCGGATATGAACGGTGTAAGGAGTTGGGCGGGGTAGGCCCCACAGGTCGACCCACATCCACGCGGGGGTTGCGTAGATGATCTCGCCCAGGACAGGCTCGCGATAGGGAAGCGCGATATACCCTGTCAGGTATCCTGCGAGTTTCGTAAGCGTGTAGAGGCTCGGCAGCACCTGGTAGCGGGCCTCAACGCTTAGCTCTGCCCTACTGATATATGACTGTTTGATATAGGTCCCCGCCCTACCCGTGGTCAGGTAGTCTTCAATCATTCCCCAGAAGTCCCCCTCCACGGAGGCTGTGCCCCGCGCGAAAAGCATGTCTGGCTCATCTATTCCTGCGGGTATGAGGAAGATCAGGGCAGC
>WAQK01000103.1 GCA_015520265.1 Pyrodictiaceae archaeon
CCTCCACATCCTCGTCGGGGAGAGCATTGATATACGCCTCGAGGGGCTTCCTCGTCAAGCTCTTCTTAGCCGTCGCTGCAACAAGCCTTTCGCCGTCCCGGGTGTAGGAGACAAGCCTCACCCTGAGCAGCACCAACTACCTCCGCAAGGCTCTGACAATAATTGCACTGCATAGCAGAGTAAAAACGGTATCCTCCACACTGGTACAGCATTAATTACTTGTCTACGCATAGATGTATGCGGGGTCAAGCCTTGAACGACTACAGGGTTCTTTGGGGCAAGCATACGTGGGTCGAGTTGGGAGAGCTGGCAATGGAGGGGGCCGTGGCAGTGCTCCCCGTGGGCTCCACGGAGCAGCATGGCCCTCACCTGCCGCTGGACAACGACCACTACACGGCTTACAGGCTGGCCGTTGAGGCTGCTAAGCACGCATGGGAGAAGGGGTTCAAGGTCTTGGTGCTCCCACCGATACCCTACGGGCTTAGCGAGCACTGGATGAACAACCCTGGCACCGTCACCCTGAGCCCCCGCACCTTCATTGATATGGTGGTTGAGGTTCTGAGGAGCGTCGTGAGCCACGGGTTTAAGAGGATAGTCGTGGTGAACGGCCACGGGGGCAACACCCACGCCCTCAACGTGGCCGCCAACAGGTTCGTCCACGAGGCGGGGGACCCGGAGGTGAGGGTTGTGGTGATGGATTGGTGGAGGTTCGTGGGCGAGGAGTCCGTGAAGGTACTGGAGTCACCCATATTCCACGCTGACGAGGGGGAGACAAGCGTTGCCATGGCGCTGGGCCAGAGGGTTGTGCTCGACGCTTTGAAGGGCCTCAAGCCCGAGGAGCCCCCGCTACCATCGAAGTGGAGGAGCCTGGACCCCACGCGGGCATCGAGGCTCAGGAACTACCGGTACAACCCTAGGCCAGCAGTGCCGGGAGCCTACGGCGAGCCGGCCAAGGCTTCCAGGGATAAGGGTGAGGCCATAGTAGAGGCCTTCAAGGAGAGGTTCGTGGAGATGCTGGAGGACCTGTTCTAGGCGCCACCAGGCGCCCGTCGTGGTAGAGGGAGATGGCCCTATGGGGGCAGAGGGGCACGCAGCCGCCGCAGAATATGCATCGCTCCACCGCCTCCACCGCGGCCCTCCCGTCCCGGAGGGCGAAGACGCTGGTGGGGCACAGGTCCACGCAGAGCCCGCAACCGTCACACTTGTCCGCGTCGATCCTCACATCGATCGCCAAGGCCGCACACCGCCGGGAGGGGTGCCACCCTAGTGTTGTCGGAGGACAAGATAAGGTTACTGATGAAGAGGCTCCAAATGGAGGGCTACCAGGTGTCCAGGCACGGCTACGACGCCCTAGTCTACCGGGACGGCCTCTACGTGGCCAGCATTCACATATACCCCCTCGCCCGCAAGGTCACCGTTAAAAGGTATGTCCTGAATCCAGAGGCTGGGAGACATGTGTTGAGGATAGCGGGGATCGTGGAGAGGGTCCTGGAGGGGTGCAGGGTACTGCTACGTGCGACCGAGTCGCTCGAGGGACGGGGCCTTGAGGGTTAAGGCGGATCTACACATGCACTCCTTCATAAGCGATGGTAAGGCCTCGCCTGAGGAGCTGGTCCACCGCGCACTTGAGGCGGGGCTCCAGGTGATAAGCGTCACTGACCACGACTCCTTCCAGGGCTCGGTGAGGGCCCGGCGCTACGTGGAGGAAAAGGGGCTGGACCTGCTGGTGATCATAGGCAACGAGGTGCGAACCGTTAGGGGCGACGTTCTTGTCCTCTGCGACCATCCCATAGATCCGCCGGTTCAGGTCGGCGAGCTGGTCGACAAGGCCCACGAGGAGGGGTGCATAGCTGTGCCAGCCCACCCCTTCGACCTTATGAGGCAAGGGATAGGGAAGGAGGTGTACAACCACAGGTTCGACGCCATAGAGGTGTACAACGCGTCGGCTGACCCCATAACCAACAGGAGGGCCCGGCAGGCGGCCGCCGAGCTCGGCCTGCCCCCTCTTGCCAACACCGACGCCCACATACCTGAGTACCTGGGCACCGCCTACACGCTGGTCGAGACCCGGAATCTAAGCGTTGAGGACTTCTTGGAAGCTGTTAGGAGGGGCAAGGTTCAACCCGTATACGGTAAGCCGGATCTTCAAACCAGGCTTAGAAGATACTGGTGGAGCATAGAGCGTAGAATATTCAGGTAAGCCCACCCAAAGGCCACAATTATTATAATTGTTAATGATTAATGAAATATTTTAATAGAAGGCCCCCAAGTCTCTATAAATAGTCATGGTGCGCGAAATGATAGCCAGGCGGGAGCGCCTCGCCGGGTTCAGCGGCGCAACCCACGAGGTCTTGACCGTGGAGATCGACGGCAAACGCTTCGTGTACATCGAGTTCAACGGCGAGGAGGATGAGGTCGAGCTTCTCAAGGCAATACTGGCTGCCACGGACCTGGGCATGGGCCTTTACATCAGGAGCAACGGCACGCCACCCAACTGGCTCTCCAAGGGGCTCGGCGGGCTGGAAGTGAGGCTGGATAGAGGGGGCTAGAAGTCCGGGGGCTCCACGTATTCCTCAACCCTGCTCCTCGCCTTCTCCAGTCTCCTCTGGTGCTCGGTCAGCCACTTTTCCAGGAGCTGCGCCGCGTAGTCCTTGTCCTCGCCACAGAGCAGCTCACCCCTCCTACACCTGGTGTATATGCTTAGCAACTCCTCGTCGTCGGGTACTAAATGGTAGAGGAAGAACTCGTAAACGGCGCATCGCTCAGGTATCCCGCCGAGCCTGCGCTGCTCCTCCACCGTGGGTCTGCCGCCGGTAAGTGCTCTTTTGAGCTTCCTCACAGCCTCCTCCACGGGGTCGTCGAGGAAGATGGCGAACTCAGGGCGGCTACTGCTCATCTTGCCTCCGTCCAGACCCGTCATGAACCTGTGGTAGGTGGAGGCAGGCCTCTCGAACTTGAACTCTGTGGCCCTGTCGGCTATGTCTCTGGTGAGCCTGATGTGGGGGTCCTGGTCCGCCCCCACCGGGACCACTATGTACCTATAGCCGCCGAAGTAGTCTAGCTGGGGGTGGAGGATGTCGGCGGCCTGGGTTAGAGCTGCGACCACCTTGCCTGGCTCCAGCTCTCCGTATATCGCCTCCATCTCGCTCATCGTGATCCTGCGGGAGAACATCTGGATGAGCCTGTAGTACTTGGTGTCATAGTTGGTCTGGAAGTATATGTGGACCCTCTTCTTGTCTAATCCCAGGGCTATGAAGTTGGCCACATACTGGTTCAAAGCATAGTCAATCACCCTTTCCCTCGGTATCCTCCTAACGGCGTAGGCCTCCGCGTCGGCCAGGGGTATGAAAAGCTCGAAGCCCAGTTTCTGGTAGTATATGAGCTGGTCCACGATCATCTTGTGGCCGAAGTGGAAGCGGCCGCTGGGCATGAAGCCCGTGACCAGTGCGACCCTCTCACCCCTCTCCAGCGCATCCAGGATCTTGTCGTAGTCCCTGTGACCGAACACCACGCCGCGCCTGAACAGGTGTATCGGGTCCCTCATCCTGGGCAGCAGCGGTCTGAGGGGCTTTATGCCGAACACCTTTTGGAGCCGCTCGTAGTCCTTAATCGCTATGTGGCCCCATGGGTCCAGCCGTATCTCCTCGTCCAAGCCCTGCACCGTAGGGCGGTGTGCCTCCGTGAAATATAATGTTTGTTTCCTCGTGAATGCGGCAACCGTTAAAACCCGTGCATGGCCCATACTCTACAGGTGCCCGACGCTTGATCAGGATATCCAAGCCCATCATAGGCGAAGAGGAGGAGCGCCGGGTTCTCGAGGTCCTCCGCTCCGGCTGGCTTGCCCACGGCCCTGTGGTTGAAGAGTTCGAGAAGCGGTTCGCCGAGTATATAGGAGTAGATCACGCCATCGCAGTTGTAAACGGGACCGCGGCGCTGGACCTGGCCCTCAAAGCCCTGGGTATAGGGCCGGGCGATGAGGTCATTGTGCCGTCCTTCACCTTCATAGCCACCGCCAACACTGTTCTGATGCAGGGCGCCCGCCCCGTATTCGCTGACATAGAGCTGGAGACCTACAACATTGACCCTGACGACGTTCTGAACAAGATAACCAGCAGGACCAGGGCGATAATAGCGGTCCACCTCTACGGCCACCCCGCCAATATGGACGTATTGTCCGAGATAGCCGAGGACTACCATCTCTACCTGGTAGAGGATGCGGCCCAGGCCCACGGGGCCGCCATAAGGGGCAGACGGGTGGGCGGGATAGGCGATATAGCAGCCTTCAGCTTCTACGCCACAAAGAACCTCACCACCGGGGAGGGAGGCATGGTGACCACCAACAGCCCCGCCCTGGCCTATAGGGTCTCGATGCTCCGCAACCACGGCCAGGAGGCCAAGTACCACCACGTTACCTTGGGCGGAAACTACAGGATGACGAGCATCCAGGCGGCCATGGGCCTCGCCCAGCTTGAGAAGCTCGACAGGCTTAATGAGGCTCGGCAGAGGAACGCGGAGAGGCTAACCCGCGGCTTGTCCCGCATAAAGGGTATCAGGACGCCCACGGTCAAACCCGGCTATACCCATGTATGGCACCAGTACGTGGTCTGGGTGGACGACGACTACCCGCTAACCAGGGACCAGCTTAGGGAGAAGCTGAAGGAGAAGGGGGTCGAGGCCGCCGTCCACTACCCGCAGCCCATCCACCTACAACCCCTCTACAGGAGCCTCGGATACCCACCCAACATATGCCCCAACTCCGTCGAAGCTTCCAGACACGTGCTAAGCCTTCCCGTCCACCCCGGGCTAAGCGAGGAGGACGTAGACTTCATAGTGAACGTAGTAATGGAGGTAACAGAGGAGGCCGAGTCCGGATGACAGGGGAAAGGATCCAGGTGGAGGTAAGGCTCCACGCGCTCCTCGCGGAGCTGGCGGGTACGAGGAGGCACCGGGTAAAAGTGCCCCGCCGCCTAACCATCAAGGATCTCCTCGACGTCCTGGGCTCTGAACTGCCGGGCCTCTCCAGGATCTCGGAGTACAGAATAAACGTCATAGCGGTCAGGAACGGCGAGCCCCTGCCCGGAGAGTTTGAGGTGGGTGAGGGGGACATCATAGACCTCCTACCACCGTCCTCGGGTGGCTAGCATTGCTGGCCGAAGCTAGGCTTCTGGGGCCCGAGGAGGAGGTGAGCCTCGACGAGCTGGCCAGGCGGCTGAAGAAAGCTAGTCCGGAGGCCGGAGCACTGGTGGTCTACGTGGGGTTCGTGAAGGGCATTGTTGAGGGAAGGCGTGTGGAGAGGCTCGACTACGAGATCTACGAGGAGTACACGGTGAAGAGGATGAAGAGGATAGCGGAGGAGCTGGCCGAGAGGGACTCCAGGGTAAAGGCTATTGTGATATATCATAGGAAGGGCTCGTTCAGGCCAGGAGAGGACGTGGTCTACATAGGGGTAGCCGCCACGACGAGGTCGGCGGCATTCCAGACAGCCAGAGAGGCCATAGACAGAGTGAAACACGAGACCGGCATCTGGAAGCTGGAGCGCAGGGAGGACGGCGTCTACTGGGTGCTCGGGGAGGGCCGCAGAATACCCGGCGGGAAGAGTGAGGGGAAAAATAGGTGAGTGTTGGACCCAATACACTATATCCCGGCTACTTCTTCATGTAGAAGCCGATAGCTATACCTATGATCAGTAGCAGGATACCTATGCCAGCTGCAGCCCCATAGCTGGTCTTTGTCACGGTTTCGGTGGCGGTCTCGGTCACCGTGTTGGTAACCGTGTTTGTCACAGTCTGAGTCGTGGTCTCGGTTGTGGTCTCGGTCACAGTCTGAGTTAGGGTCTGCGTCGTTGTCTGGGTCACCGTCTCGGTCTGCACGACAGTCTCAGTAATCGTCACAGGACTGGTTAGCACGTTGGTGTAGGCCCAGAGCAACAGGTTGGTCACGAAGCGCGGGCCGTCCAGAGGTACCCCATAGTACTCGGTGGTCCAGGTGGGCTGATAGTCGCCGTAGGGGGACTCGCCGCTCACAATTATTACGTTGCGGGTGTCGCTCCTCACCTCGGCGGCCAACATCACATAGCGGTCATTAACCTCGTTGAGCAGCTCGTCCACATAGGCGATGGTGGGCGGGTCATTGTTGTCTCCTATGTAGCCGTTCTCGCTGGTCCACACGATCCTATACACGTTGTCGGGCTTAGACTTGGTGAGGCTGTGCCAGTCGCCGTTCTCGTCGACCCAGGCCAAGGGTGCTGGGCCGTGGTAGAGCACCTTACCCTCATTGACAAGGCCGAAGGTCAGGACCTCGCGGTACGGGGTGTCCTCGTCGGGCTGGACGAGGCCAACGACCCTGTAGAACCTGCCAGCATTCACCACGTCGTCATATACGGCGCTGGGATCGATCCTTAGCGTGGCGCCTATGAACTCGAGGATAGCGTTGGCGGCGGCCTGAGCTTGGGGCCCGGTGCCGTAGTCGCTGTCGCCAGCAACCCAGAGAACCTTGCCGCCCTGGGAGAACCACTCCAGCAATGCGGTGAGCTCGTCGGGGCTCAAAGCGGTCATGGGCTGACCTATGATCAGGATGTCAACGTCCGCTAGAGCCTCGGGTGTAAAGGCCTCCGTGAGTATCTTGAACTCGAAGATGCCGGAAAGGTTGCCGACGATATCCGCCACGGCCTTATCGTTCTCGCCGTGGGCCAGATCGATCGCGACGACGGGTTTGCCTTCAGGCGATACTGCTAGGGTTGTAGGGATGCTGTATGCTACCAGAACGGCTAGTACTAGAAGGGGGATTATTATGTGGGCTCGGCTAACCATAGCCATCACTCTAACCAATTCATGGGGTCAGCTCATATTTAAGGTTAGCATTTACAATATTGAATCTACGATCCTTATAAGGCAAAACCTGTAACAGACACTTTATAACTGGCATCTAACCACAACTATGGATAGAGCAGGGGGTGTTGCTTGGGTATGCGGAACCGCGCCCTTAGCCGCAGCCTCGCATTGATTGTCGTCATCATCGTAGTGATCGCCGCTGCCGCGTATTTGGCTACCAGGCCTGGCAAGCCTGCGCCCACCGGAACCACCACGACCACTACGACAACGACAACCACGACCACCACGACAACAACCACCACACCACCCACAGAAACCACAACAACGACAACAACTACCACAACGACTACGACGACCTCGATAACATTTACCCAGCCAACATCTAAGGAATGCCCATGGCTCGACGAGGTTGAGTCCCGGATAACGGAAAAGGATGTGACCCTGGTCATTATCACGAGGCATGATGTAACAATTCAGAACTATGTTAAGCAGATGTTCCTGCAGAGCGAGGTGGCTAAGAGGC
>WAQK01000104.1 GCA_015520265.1 Pyrodictiaceae archaeon
CCGGGAGGATACTTCATCATCAACGGTTCCGAGAAGGTTATCGTGACCCAGGAGGACCTGGCGGTAAACAGGGTCCTCGTAGACGTCACCAAGGGTGGTGCGGCAACCCACATGGCTAAGGTTGTCTCGGCCACGGCAGGATATAGGGTGCCCGTTATCCTTGAGCGCCACAAGGACGGAACCCTTCACGTGTCCTTCTCCGCCGTTTCAGGCAAGATCCCCTTTGCCGTAATGATGCGTGCCCTGGGCCTGGAGAAGGACTACGAGATCGTTTACGCGGTCTCCCTCGATCCCGAGATTCAGGGTGAGCTGATCCACTCGCTCGAGCAGGCACGGCCCATAGCTACTGTTGAAGATGCCCTGGACTTTATAGGAAATAGGGTCGCCGTCGGCCAGACTAGGGAGAACAGGATTCGGCGCGCCGAGCAGGTGATAGACAAGTATTTCCTCCCCCACATAGGCACCACGCCTGAGGCCAGGAAGAAGAAGGCATACTATCTAGGCCAAATGGCCAGCAAGCTTATCGAGTTGGTTCTAGGCAGAAGGGAGCCCGACGACAAGGACCACTATGCCAACAAGAGGCTTAAGCTGGCAGGCGAGCTCCTGGCTGCGGTTTTCAGAGTAGCCTTCAGGGTCTTCATACGTGACCTCAAGTACCAGGTTGAGAGGGCCAGGGCGAAGAACAGGAGGATAAACCTCACCACCCTAGTAAGGGTTGACGTCATTTCTGAGAGGCTCAAGCACGCGCTGGCCACGGGCAACTGGGTGGGCGGCAGGACCGGTGTGAGCCAGCTGCTCGACAGGACCAACTGGCTCTCCATGCTCAGCCACCTGAGGAGGGTCGTGTCTCCGCTCAGCAGGAGCCAGCCACACTTCGAGGCCAGGGACCTCCACTCAACCCAGTGGGGCCGCATCTGCCCCTTCGAGACCCCGGAGGGACCAAACTGTGGACTAGTGAAGAACCTGGCCCTCATGTCATACCTTTCAGTGGGGCTGGATGAGACCAAGGTTGAGCGGCAGCTCTACAAGCTAGGCGTCATCCCCATCGAAAAAGTGATCTCTCAGGCCAGGGAGGGCAAGCTCCCGGAGAAGATAAGGAACGGCACCAAGGTGTACCTTAACGGGAGGCTGATAGGCTATCACCCCGACGGGGAGAAGCTGGCCAACGAGATAAGGAGACTGCGCAGAAGAGGACACCTCAGCCACGAGGTCAACGTGGCCCACTACAAGGACCCCTACATAGACGAGGTCTACGTAAACTGTGATGCTGGTAGGGTGAGGAGACCGCTTCTGGTAGTCGAAAACAGTAAGCTCAAGCTGAAGCCCGAGCATGTGGAGAAGATAAGGAAGGGCGAGTGGAGGTTCGAGGACCTAGTCAAGCACGGTATAGTGGAGTACCTGGACGCCGAGGAGGAGGAAGACTCCTACATAGCTTTAGACCCAGAGGACCTGAGCCCCGAGCACACCCACATGGAGATATGGACCGCGGCCATACTAGGGATAACCGCCTCCACGATACCCTATCCCGAGCATAACCAGTCGCCGAGGAACACCTACCAGGCAGCTATGGCTAAGCAGGCCCTCGGCCTGTACGCATCCAATTTCCAGCTTAGAACCGATTCGCGCGGCCACCTCCTCCACTACCCCGAGAAGCCGCTGGTCCAGACCAAGGCCCTCGACGTCATAGGGTACAATGAGAGGCCTGCAGGGCAGAACATGATAATCGCGATAATGTCCTACACTGGCTATAACATAGAGGACGCACTCATATTCAACCGGTCCTCGGTGGAGAGGGGTTTGGCCCGCTCAACCTTCTTCAGACTCTACTCCACCGAGGAGCGCAGGTATCCTGGAGGGCAGAGCGACAGGATTGAGGTGCCCGAGCCCGGCGTCAGAGGCTACAGGGGACTCAAGGCCTACGAGAAGGTCAGCGAGGACGGCATCATAGAGCCCGAAATCCAGGTCTCCGGAGGCGACGTTCTGATAGGCAAGACTAGCCCACCCAGGTTCCTCGAGGAGTACCAGGAGATGGGTCTGGGCGCGACCCAGAGGAGAGACACATCGGTAACCATGAGACATGGGGAGAAGGGCATAGTCGACATGGTGCTCGTCACCGAGACTAGCGAGGGCAACAGGCTGATCAAGGTCAGGGTGAGGGACGTCAGGATACCCGAGATAGGCGACAAGTTCGCCAGCAGGCACGGGCAGAAAGGAGTCATCGGTATGCTTATACCACAGTACGACATGCCCTTCACCGAGGACGGAATAACCCCCGACGTTATAATCAACCCTCACGCCTTCCCGTCACGAATGACCCTTGGCCAGCTAATGGAGAGCATAGCTGGCAAGGTCGCGGCTCTAGATGCTCGGTTCGTCGACGCCACTCCCTTCTACAAGGAGCCCATAGACTTCCTTGAGTTCGAGCTCAAGAAGCTGGGCTACCCGCCCGACGGCACCGAGCTAATGTACGACGGGAGGACCGGCGAGCTGATCAGGACACCAATATACATAGGAATAGTGTACTACCAGAGGCTGCACCACATGGTGGCCGACAAGATGCATGCTAGGGCCCGCGGTCCGGTGCAGATTCTCACGAGACAGCCCACTGAGGGCAGGGCCAGGGAGGGCGGCTTGAGGTTCGGTGAGATGGAGAGGGACTGCCTCATAGGCCATGGAGCTGCCCTGCTGCTCCAGGAGAGGCTCTTGGAGGAGTCGGACAAGACCACAATTTATGTCTGCGAGAGGTGTGGCCACATAGGTTGGTATGACAGGAACAGAGGTAAGCTGGTATGCCCGATTCATGAGGATGAGGGCAAGCTGCATCCGGTGCAGGTATCCTACGCCTTCAAGCTACTAGTACAGGAGATGATAAGCATGGGCATAGCTGTGAGGCTGCAGCCGGGAGACGTGTTCGAGAAGGCCTTGAAGCAGGGGTGAGACTTGATGAACAAGATTATCCGGAACATAAAGTTCGGCATCCTCTCCCCCCAGGAGATAAGGAAGATGTCCCAGACAGCCATAGTCACGGCCGAGACCTACGACGAGGACGGCTTGCCCGTAGACGGGGGACTCATGGACCGTAGGTTGGGCGTCATAGAGCCGGGTCAGAGGTGCCCGGTCTGCGGCAACACGCTGGCCCAGTGTCCAGGCCATTTCGGCCACATAGAGCTAGCGCGCCCCGTCATCCACGTGGGTTTCGTCAAACATATCCATGACATACTTAGAACTACCTGCCGTAACTGTGGCCGCCTCCTCATACCCCAAGACGATATCGAGAAATACTCGAGGCTTCTCCAGCGCCTCGAGAAGAGGTGGCCACTCCTAGCCAAGGCCCTGATAAACCACGTCAAGAAGAAGGCAGTCAAGAATATGAAGTGCCCGCATTGTGGAGCCGTCCAGTACAAGATACGCCTTGAGAAGCCAGTCACCTTCTATGAGGAGAAGCGTGAAGGCGTAGTCAAGCTCACACCCATAGAGGTGAGGGCCAGGCTGGAAAGAGTTCCCAGCAGCGACGTGAGGCTTCTAGGCCTAGACCCTGAGGAGGCCAGGCCAGAGTGGATGGTGTTAACGGTTCTCCCAGTACCGCCCATCCAGGTGAGACCATCCATCCTGTTGGAGAGCGGTATCAGAGCCGAGGACGACCTAACTCACAAACTGGTAGACATTGTGAGGATCAATGAGAGGCTGGCGGAGAGCATAGAGGCTGGGGCGCCCCAGCTCATAGTGGATGATCTTTGGTCCCTCCTCCAGTACCACGTCGCTACCTACATCGACAACGAAATACCCGGTCTACCGCCCGCCAAGCATAGGTCCGGCAGGCCCCTCAGAACGCTGGCTCAGAGGCTTAAGGGTAAGGAGGGTAGGTTCAGAGGACACCTCTCGGGCAAGCGTGTAGACTTCTCGGCCAGAACGGTGATCTCACCCGACCCTAACCTCAGCATAAACGAAGTGGGGGTCCCCATAGAGATAGCCAAGATATTGACAGTACCCCTCAAGGTCACGCCATGGAACCTGGAAGAAGCCAGGAAATACGTGCTCAACGGCCCCGAGAAGTGGCCGGGCGCCAACTACATAATAAGGCCTGACGGCAGGAGGATAGACCTGAGGTTCGTGAAAGACAGGAAGGCACTGGCTGAGACCATAGCGCCTGGCTTCATCATCGAGAGACACCTTATGGACGGCGACATAGTCCTATTCAACAGGCAGCCCAGCCTCCACAGGATGAGTATAATGGCCCACATCGTTAGGGTCCTGCCCGGGAAAACCTTCAGGCTAAACCTTCTCGTCTGCCCACCCTACAACGCCGACTTCGACGGCGACGAGATGAACCTCCACGTACCCCAGACCGAGGAGGCCCAGGCCGAAGCCCGCACCCTCATGCTGGTACAATACCAGATACTCTCGCCGAGATACGGCGGACCCATCATAGGCGGCCTCCAGGACTACATCAGCGGCGCATACCTGCTGACCTCCAAGTCGACTCTGCTTACCAAGGAGGACGTGGTCGAGCTGCTCGCAGTGGCCGGGTACCGGGGCGACATGCCCGAGCCAGCGATATTGTCGCCAAAGAAGAGGTGGACCGGTAAGCAGCTGGTAAGCCTCTTCCTACCCAAGGACTTCACCTATAGGAGAAAGGCCAACATCAACGCCGGCCCCATGAGGTGCGACGACGAGGAGTGCTTCCACGACTCCTACGTGGTGGTCAAGAAGGGAGTGCTTCTGGAGGGAGTCATCGACAAGAAGTCCATCGGCGACCAGCAGCCCGAGAACCTTGTCCACTACCTGGCCAAGGACTACGGCTACGACTTTGTGCGGGACTTCTTCGACAGGGTCTTCAAGATGTTCCTCAGGTACATCGAGAAGCACGGGTTCACCATGACCCTCAGCGACGTCGAGATACCCAGGGAGGCGGCAGCAAAGATCGAGGAGATCCTGCGCGAAGCTGAGAAGAGGGTGCGCGAACTCATAGACCAGTACAATAGAGGGGTGCTGGAACCCATACCCGGCAGAACCCCAGAGGAGACCCTGGAGCTAAGGATAATGGAGGTCCTCGCAGACGCGAGGGACCAGGCTGGAGAGGTGGCGGCCCACTACCTTGACCCCATGAACCACGCCTTCATCATGGCCAGAGCCGGAGCTAGAGGCAGCGCCCTCAACTTAACCCAGATGGCCGCCGTGCTGGGCCAGCAGTCGGTGAGAGGCGAACGTATAAGGAGAGGCTACAGGCATAGAACTCTCCCGCACTTCAAGAAGGGCGATATAGGCGCGGCTGCGAGGGGCTTCGTCTACAGTAGCTTTAGGAGGGGCCTCTCGCCCATAGAGATGTTCTTCCACGCCGCTGGAGGTAGGGAGGGTCTTGTGGACACAGCTGTAAGGACGTCGCAGAGCGGCTA
Source organism: Pyrodictiaceae archaeon (assembly GCA_015520265.1). Classification (GTDB taxonomy): domain Archaea; phylum Thermoproteota; class Thermoprotei_A; order Sulfolobales; family WAQK01; genus WAQK01. Next base: position 5,394 of record WAQK01000104.1, read on the forward strand.
CATGCAGCGCAGGCTGATAAACGCGCTCCAGGACCTAAGAGTAGAGTACGACGGAACAGTCAGGCTGCCCAACGGCGCTATAGTACAGTTCGCTTACGGCGAGGATAGCATTGACCCCATGAAGAGCATGCACGGCAAGGCCGTAGACGTTGAACACATAGTGGAAAAGGTAGTTGGCTGGAAGAGGTGATGCGTGTGGCCAAGAAGAAGGCAAGTGGGAAGAAGACCAAGAAGGCGAAAACTAAGAAGACGGTTAAGGTTGAGAAAAAGGCAAAGGCGGAGAAGAAGGCGAGAAAACCCACCATAGACGATGTTATCGTCGAGAAGACCGAGGAGCTCAGAAAGCGTGGTGTGCCCCTGAAAATAGTCGAGGAGGTCAGAGAGAAACTGATGGGGGTCAGAGATCTCCTGACGCCTAGCGATGTGAAAAGGATAGTTGACCTGGTTGCCGAGGAGTACTTCAACAACCTGGTGGAGCCTGCTGAACCCGTGGGGACCGTGGCAGCCCAGTCGATAGGAGAACCCAGCACCCAGATGACCCTGAGAACCTTCCACTTCGCGGGTGTGAGGGAACTCAACGTTACGCTCGGGCTCCCCCGGCTCATAGAGATAGTTGATGCTAGAAAAACGCCGTCTACGCCCATAATGACGATCTACCTGGATGAAGACCATAGACACGACAGGGAAAAAGCGAGGGACGTGGCGAGGAAGATAGAGTACACGAAAGTGGAGAATGTGACTAGGAGATACGAAATCTACCCCTACCAGGACTACGAGACAGGGCTCTACAATGCTACACTGATCCTAGATCTAGACCCCGCCATGCTGGAAGACAAAGGCGTGACAAGGGATCAAGTAGCCAAGGCGATCGGCAAACTCAAAAACGTCGAGGTAGAAGTGGACGACACCGATCCCTACAAGATAAACATAACCATACAGGGTAGAGACCTAGCACACATCCAGAGGATAAAGGACAGGATCCTTAACACCAGGCTTAAAGGCGTTAAGGGCATCAAGAGAGTGATTATCCAGAAGAGGGGCGACGAATTCGTGCTGATGACCGATGGCACGAACCTAGAACAGGTGCTTAAGATAAAGGGTGTAGACCCCACCCGCACAATATCCAATGACATCTATGAGGTGGAAAGGGTTTTAGGCATCGAGGCTGCCAGAGCCCTGATCATACGGGAGATAATCGATGTCCTCGAAGAGCAGGGCCTTGACGTCGATATAAGACATGTGATGCTTGTAGCCGACATAATGACTAGGACCGGGGAGGTTAAGCAGATAGGTAGGCACGGTGTCTCGGGCGAGAAGGATAGTATCCTGGCCAGAGCTGCCTTCGAGATGACGGTGAGGCATCTCTTTGATGCCGCTGCGAGGGGTGAGGTGGACGAGTTACGCGGCGTCACGGAGAATGTGATTGTGGGGCAACTTATACCCGTAGGTACCGGGATAGTAGAATTATATATGGCTCCATCCTCTCTAGTGCGTCGGGGTGAGGAGTAGTGTCGTTCGAGTCTGCGCTGAGAATGGTTCTGAGGACCGGCAAGGTTGTCCTAGGGTCTAAGCAGACCCTGAAGCTGGTTAAACACGGAAAGACTAGGATGGTGGTTGTAGCGGCCAACGCGCCGCCCGAGGCTAAGAAGGAGCTAAAATATTATGCCTCTCTCTCCAACATACCGGTATACGAGTATTCGGGGACTAGCGTGGAGCTGGGTGCGCTTTGCGGTAAACCCTTCCCGGTCTCCATGTTAGCCATAGTTGACCCGGGCGACTCCAATATATTGGAGCTTGTAGGAGGTGAGGAGGAGGGTGCCTGAGATCCGGTTAACGGCCGAGGAGATGAGATACATAGCTCTTTTCCAGGACATAACCATGGCCACGGCTAAGGACTGCATTATAGATAACAATAATAACAGGATAATTTTCCTCGTTAAGGAGGGCCAGGCAGGCCTAGCCATAGGGCGCGGCGGCTCCAACGTGAAAAGGCTGAACAGGCTTCTCGGTAAGGATATAGAGATCGTCGAGTACTCCGAGGACTTCGAGACCCTCGTGAAGAACATCTTCGCGCCGGCAAGGGTCAGGAACATAAAGCTGATCAAGACCAGCGATGGCAGGAAGAGGCTTCGGGTCACCGTGGAGCCCCGAGATAAGGGCCTGGCTATAGGGAGGGGCGGCAGGAATATCGCCAAGGCTAGGCTCATCCTGAAGAGGTACTATGATATAGACGAAGTAGTCATAGACTAGGACCAATCCAGGTATAAGGTTTAATAGCCACCCATAAACCACCGTCTAGAAGGAGGAGAGCAGGGGATGACCGGAAAAAAGGCGCCTAACGGCCTGTACGCTGCGAGGAAGCTGAAAAGCAAGAGACTCAAGTTTAGGTGGAGCCAGCGGGAGTTCAAGATAAAGATGCTGGGGCTCAAGAAGAAGTATGACCCCCTGGAAGGCGCACCCATGGCTAGGGGTATAGTGCTGGAGAAGGTTGGCGTTGAGGCAAGACAGCCTAACTCGGCTGTGAGAAAGTGTGTCAGGGTACAGCTAATTAAGAATGGCAGAGTGGTCACAGCCTTCGTGCCGGGTGATGGTGGTCTAAATTTCATAGACGAGCATGATGAAGTGGTTATAGAGGGCATTGGAGGGCCCCGAGGCCGCTCCATGGGCGATATTCCTGGCGTGAGGTACAAGGTAATAATGGTTAACGGTGTCTCGCTGAAGGCCCTTCTTGAAGGCAAGAAGCAGAAGCCGCTTAGGTAAGGCTGAAAGTCTTCTCAGAACTCTTCTGTCTCGGCGTTTTCCGTGGCTTGCTGCTCTACTAGTTCCTCGTCCACATAGATGGGCTTGTTTGTAAGTAGTGCAAGGTATATTGCGTGGCTCGGGATCATCTTGCGCTTAATTTTGACCGATCCGGCTCTGAGTTCTAGGGTTGCAGTATACAGGTATGTCTCACGGTCCAGCTCGTCGATGACCACCCTCTCTATGGTGCTGTCTAGCTCCTTAACAATGTTGTCGAAAGTGGGTAGCAGTTCGAAGACGCTCTCCCTATGCATGTCCTCTAGATAACCATAGCCGAGGAGCTTGTTTATAGCTATAGTAATCTCGAGGGGCACGTAATAGAGCACGAACTGCCGCCCATCCTCCAGGTTGCAGGATATCACAGGTACGTGGGGCGGTGCGGGCGTTATAAATGACTCGACGCTCACTACTTTTACCAGCCTACCCAAACCCTCTCTCCGGCCCAGTACTTGGAGCCGCCCCTTATAGGTATAGCTCAACGTTTTCAATGTCCATGATGTTAAGGTTACTGTTTTAGCTGGGAGCGTAGGTAAAAGATTGTGGTTCCCATAATGAACAGCAAGTTTTAGCAACATAAACTTAATATTTGGCATAGGGAACAAGTACCAATGGTGAACAGGGATGAAGAGCTTTGGAAACCTCATATATACACCTGAAACCGCCTCAGGCGAAGCAATAAGCAAGGTTGAGTCGCACACGCCCAAGATAGAGGCGCCATCAACGGTGAAGAAGGACGAGCCGTTCAAGGTAAGGATAACTGTCGGGCCCCACCCCAACAAGGTTGAGCACTCAATCCGAAGGATCGAGGTGTACTTCTACGAGGAGGGCAGAAGCTTCAACCCCGTGATGCTGGCAGCAATAGATCTCACACCGGTCTACACGGAGCCGGATCTAGAACTAACCCTGAAGCTCGGCACTAGCGGCACCCTCTATGTTATAGAATACTGCAATCTCCACGGACTCTGGGAAGCCAGGAAAGATATACAGGTGGAGTAGCTTCCAACATTCATCTTTTACCTGGCCGAAAACGGGTTCGGGGAGGAGAACGCTCCATGGAAAACCCAAGGATTCCCAGGAGACTTGTAGAGCGAGCAATCAACCTCTACAACCGGTTTAGGGCCCCCGAGGCTGTAGCCAGGCTCATCAGTATACACGGCAGCAGGATAACTGTGAAGTTCGAGGGTAACTTTTGTAAAACCTGCGGCATAAACGACTGGATTGAGGACATGAAGTACGTGCTTGAGGATCTGGGCGTCGAAGCAGATCTCGTGGAAATCCGTGAACCTGAACTGCCTGAGGACTACCGGGTTGGAGTCTTCCAGATCAAGGGTGTGAGTAGAGAAAAACCAGTTTCTTGAGTCGTCTATCAGCCTTCTCTCTCCTTCCCGTAAAGCAGTACATAGAGGAAGAAGAGAGCGGCCACCAGTAGTGCACCCATCGCTCCAATGGTTAGCGCTAGAAGGCCGCGGCCAGAGGCCAGCGGGTTGGTCCGGGTGAGATCGAGTATGCTGGCCAATGTCGGCTGGAGAGGCTCCGGTATGGAGGATAGGACTGCTGGATCCGTTATGTCGGCCACGAAGTAGGGGTACTGGCTGAACGCGTTGAGGTACTCCCCCATAACGATGGTCATCAGACCAGCGCTTCCAGCCAGGACTAGTAGCTTCAGGCTCCGCTCCGAGAGTTCTGGTGCACCCGTAATTTTTTCGTGAAACACGTAGGCTATCGCCAGAACCTGGATAGCCACTAGCGCCATCTTTACCAAGAACAGCCAGCTATAGTCGTGGTATATGATCCCGGAGCCAACGCTCCACCCGAGACCGCCGAATATGTTGTTAAACTTATACTCTACGCCTGAAAGCGATATTGCATACCAGAAGCCTAGGGCGGCCATAGCAGCTAGTCCGAGCATAGCCCAGGGCAGGGTGTTTTCAATTAGTCTCCTCCAGGCCTCTTCCATATGCCCCCTCCTCAGAACCCTGTATGCGTAGCTTCCCGATACCGCTAAGAGCCCCGCAGTCAACGCGCCCACCAGGCTCTTGAGGTAAAGCGGCAGGAAAGTAGGGTTCCCCAGAGCCTCCGCAAGGTCCAAATACGCCTTGTAGCCGTCAGCATCGAGAAAGCGTAGCCCCTGGGGTATGTTAAGAAAGGCGAAGGTCGCCCTGAAACCTAAAGGTATGAGGTACGCCGATAACGCTAGGACGATGCCGATGAGGTTGTGTAGCCTCACGTTCAGCCTTTCCCAGCCATACCAGTAAGCGGCTATGCTGAAGAAGTGTATAATGATGAATACAGCTGAGATTCCGAAGGGTATCAGCAACAGATGTCCTGCAAACCCGATAAATCCGGGGTAGAAGCTTAGCAGGAACACGGTGAATGCCGTGCCGAACACGCCGCCCAATGCATACGTAGCCGCATAGAACCTCATGAGTTCCCTTGAAACCTTCACAAGGCCGGAGTCGCCGCTCTTCTCGCCACGCCACTTGAGGTACGGCACCAGCGTGGAGAATGCTATGCCTAGGTTAACCAACACTATGTGTATCCCGAAGGTAAAGGCCATGAATAGGACAGAGGCCTCCATGGCTCACACCCCCTCCCTCCCAGGAATCCATAGTAGCCTCCACACTAGGTATGTTAGAGCTGCTAGAACCATGATGAAGAAGGATGCCACAAGGACAGCCTCACTGATGGACGGCGGGTTTACGGTATGTGCAGTGTCTACAGTCATGACACCGTAGATGGTCCACGGCTTTCTCCCTATTTCCCGGGTAGCCCAGCCCAGGAAGCTCACCAGCTGCGCGAATATAGGCGCCGCCAGGCCCAACTTGGCCAACACCGTGGGCGGCTCTCCCCGCCTCCATAGGAAGAATACTACGAGTAATGCGTAGAGGCCGAGTAGCGTTCCTAGGATTATTTTGGAATAATAGAGATAGTGTATTATGAGAGGTGGGCGACAAGAGAAGCCTAGGCTTATGCCCGGCAGCGCGCAGTAGTTTCCGGGAATGTCATCGTAAACTGGGAGTTTCGCATTAAGATCGCCGTAAGCTATGAGAGGCATGAGCTTCTCGGCTCCCAGCAGCTTGGCGAGGTTCAGGCTTAGCTGGGTCGATGTTCCCTCCATGGCTGCAAACTTCTCCGGGTTATACATGGCTACGGCTGTGCCTAGCTCGTGTCCAAAGACTGTTCCCTGCAGGGCTATTATTATCAGCGAGAAAACGGCGGCAAACCTGTAGGCAGACCTCACGTAGTCCCGATATTCCTCGCTCGCGCTGGACGGCATCCTGACCATCCTCAGAATATAAGCCGCCAACACGGTGAAGCCGGATACAGTAAGGCCCGAGCCCAACGCGTGGAGCAAGCTTCCCAGGTAGACTGGCGACTTGAAGGTAACAGTGTAAATGCCGATCTTCTTTATCGTCGCGGTCAGTATTGTGTCTATCAGGCTCTTCACAGGCATCTGCAGTATGGCCTGGTCCTCAGCGTACTCAGGCTTAAGCACCGATCTTAAAATGCTGTCCTGAACCCGGTACCCTTGCCACGCCTCGTCGGCCAGTTGTCGTACGATGCTTACAGGCATCAGCACCCAGGCTCCCGAGCCATCCATCCCCTGAAGCTCCATTCCAAGTGAGACTAGTTTATCCACGTCAAGCACTTTGAGCACAGTACCGGGAACGTAGAGTTCTATCTTAGGGTATCCTCCACCATACTTCCAGCCAGCGTAAGGGTCGTAGGCAGCATGTATACCCGTGGGTGCAACCATGTAGCTGTTCACGCTGATGATCATGGCTGCCGAGTACCAGGCTCCAAGAAACGCTAACAGCGCTATTATCGCATGTACCCTCCTTGGAAGGCGCCCCCACCCATACCACAGCAGGTAGATGAAGATCACCTCCATAATGAAGGCGAAGATCTCGGCATATAGTGGGAAGTATATGTAGCGCCCAGCAGCTTCCAGGAGATTAGGCCATAGTATTACTAGTCCAAACTCTGACGCCGTCCCGGTGGCCGCTCCTACAGCGAAAACTAGTATGAATCCCTTGGCCAGCGTCTTAGCAAGCCTCAGCCACTTGGCCTGGCCGGTTTTCAAATAGAGTAGCTCAGCTATGAATGCCATGAAGGGTAGTCCTAGTACGTATTGTAGAATGGCCCAGTGGACTTCTATACCTATCATGGACAGTATCCTATCATAAGCGGCAGGATATCCTAGCCATTGGGTTACAATACTCAAGTCCTCACCTAAAATTCCATGATCCTAGATTGTTCTTAAATTTTACCCAATATGTATGATTTTAACCATTATAATTATGGAAAACTTCTCTGGACGTCGTATAAGGACGGCGGCGGACACGAATAGCTGATTAAGACTTATTAATGCCTTCCAATCAACCATCCCGAAGGGTTTGACGCTATGGGCGAGGGCCAGCTCACGATAAGGACGGAGGAGATAAAGCTGTTCGGAAAATGGAGCTACGAAGGCATAGAGATACGCGACCCTAGCCTTAAGAGGTACATTTCCCTCAAGCCAGTATGGCTCCCCCATACTGGCGGTAGGCATGAGCACAGGAGGTTCGGCAAGGCGGAGGTACCCATAGTTGAGAGGCTGATGAACAAACTTATGCGCCCCGGCAGGAATGCTGGTAAAAAACACCTGGCATACAACATTGTCAAGCAAGCCTTCGAGCTCATCTACCTCAAGACCGGGGAGAACCCGCTCCAGGTGCTGGTCAGGGCCATAGAGAACGCCGCGCCCAGGGAGGAGACCACGAGGATCATGTATGGTGGCATCGCCTACCACGTGGCTGTGGATGTTTCGCCGCAACGACGCGTCGACCTGGCCCTCAGGTTTATCACCGACGGAGCCAGGAACGCTGCCTTTAACAACCCTAAGCCTATAGAGGAGTGTCTGGCCGACGAGATCATAGCGGCAGCCAACTATGACCCCAAGAGCTACGCGATCCAGAGGAAAGAGGAGATCGAGAGAATCGCCCTCAGCTCGAGGTAGCTTCTTCCCAGCACAGTTTTTCTCAAGGAAACCCTTATATCCGGGGCTTTACTGGTAGGGATACGGCAACAGTAGGAGTGTAGATGAGTAGGGGTGATACGTGATGAGCAGCAAGCCTCACCTAAACCTCGTGATCATAGGCCACGTCGACCACGGCAAGAGCACCATGGCAGGCCACCTGCTCTACAGGCTGGGCTTCATCGACGAGAAGAAGCTGAAAGAGCTGGAGGAGGAGGCCAAGAAGCGGGGCAAGGAGTCGTTCAAGTACGCGTGGGTGCTGGACAAGCTTAAGGAGGAGAGGGAGAGAGGCCTCACCATCGACCTAGCCTTCATGAAGTTCGAGACCAAGAAGTACATGTTCACCATTATCGACGCGCCCGGCCACAGGGACTTCGTTAAGAACATGATCACCGGTGCCAGCCAGGCCGACGCCGCTATAGTGGTTGTCTCCGCGAGGCCCGGCGAGTTCGAGGCCGGCATGAGCGCCGAGGGCCAGACCAGGGAGCACCTGTTGCTGGCCAAGACCATGGGCATCAACCAGTTCATCATAGCGGTCAACAAGATGGATGCCACACAGCCTCCGTGGAGCAAGGAGAGGTACGAGCAGATCAAGGAGGTGCTCAGCAAGTTCATCAAGACCTGGCTCCAGATGGATCCCTCCAAGATACCCTTCATACCCGTGTCCGCCTGGACCGGCGACAACTTGATCGAGCGCAGCATCAACATGCCCTGGTACGATGGCCCCACACTGGTCGAGGCCCTCGATCAGCTGGAGCCCCCGAAGAAGCCGACCGACAAGCCTCTCAGGATACCCATACAGAACGTCTACGCCATCTCCGGTGTCGGTACAGTGCCCGTCGGCAGGGTGGAGACTGGTGTCCTCAAGGTGGGTGACAAGGTAGTCTTCATGCCTCCTGCTAAGGTCGGAGAGGTTAGGACCATCGAAATGCACCATCAGAGGATGGAGAAGGCTGAGCCTGGCGACAACATCGGCTTCAACGTAAGAGGCATATCCAAGACTGACATTGCCAGAGGCGACGTAGCTGGCCATGTAGACAACCCGCCCACCGTGGCCGATGAGTTCACTGCCAGGATCATAGTGATCTGGCACCCGACCGCCATCACGCCTGGCTATACGCCGGTGCTCCACGCACATACAGCCAGCATCGCCTGCAGGATTACCGAGATAGTCGCCAAGCTGGACCCGAGGACTGGTAAGGTGCTGGAGAAGAACCCACCCTTCATCAAGCAGGGCGAAGTGGCTGTAGTCAAGTTCAAGCCGATAAAGCCGATGGTCATCGAGAAGTTCCAGGACTTCCCGCAGCTCGGCAGGTTCGCCATGAGGGACATGGGCAAGACTATAGGCATCGGTGTGGTCGTGGACATAAAGCCCATGGAGATAAAGATAGGCAAGTAAAACAATACCTTTTTAAACCATACATAAACCCTCCACTCTTCCGGGGTGCACGCTGATGGTTTCAAAGGCAAGGATCCGTGTCTGGAGCACCAATGTCGAGCACTTAAACTACGTGGTGAGCCAGATCAAGAACATAGCGGAGAAGGCCGGCATAAAGGTGCGCGGCCCGGTACCTCTCCCCACTAAGAGGCTCGTGGTGCCCATCCTTAAGCTCCCCCACGGCGAGGGCACCAAGAAGTGGGAGAAGTGGGAGATGAGGATACACAAGAGGATAATCGACATAGCCGCCGACGAGAGGGTCATGAGGCAGATAATGAGGGTCAGGGTGCCCGACGACGTCTACATAGAGATACAGCTCATATAGCGCTCTGCGTCTTTAGCTCAAGCTTCTACTCGTAAATTTAATTACATCACGGCTAGACTCTACCATTATCGACGGGCGCCGGGGTGACCGAGCGGACTAAGGTGCCGGCCTTGAGAGCCTGGCCCCAACCGGCCCAGGTGAGCCGGTGGGCCCTGCGGCCCGCGCGGGTTCGAATCCCGCCCCCGGCGCCACGTCCCTAATAATGCGGGGTGACGGTGATTGGAGCGGTTCCGGTTTCTGGAGCACACAGCCGACGTACTCATAGAGGCGTACGGCTCCACGCTGGAGGAGGCCTTCGAGAACGCCGCCATTGCGGTATTCGAGGTCATAACCGATACTAGCAAGGTGGAGCCTAGGGAGGAGCGTGTGGTTTCTACTGAGGGCACGGACCTTGAGAATCTTCTCTACCGGTGGATAGAGGAGCTCCTCATACTCCACGACTCGGAGGGCCTAGTAGTATCCAGAGCTAAGGTCCTCTCCATAGAGGAGGCTGGCGACGGGTACAGGCTTGAAGCCAGGGTTTGGGGTGAGCCCTTCGACGAGTCCAGGCACGAGCATAGGACGATAGTTAAAGCCATGACCTACGCACAGCTGAGCATCCGAAAGGAGGGGGATCGATGGGTGGTCCGCTTCGTGGTAGACATCTAGCGGGGAGGATACAGGAATGGTCCAGGTCTCGGCTGATCTGATAAAGCGCCACGTCAAGGCCAGTAGCCTCGTAGCCAAGGCGTTCAACGTGGTTGAGAGCGACCGCGAGGTCCAGGAACTCCTCAAGATGGCCAACATAATGGCTGTGACCAGGCTCCTCTACAACGACCATGGCCCGACGCACTCCAGGATAGTGGCCGGGTCGGCCCTGGAGATCTTCGACATCCTGGCTGACAGGGGCTTAGAGCCCACCACGCTGAGAGATGGCTCGGCCAAGAGCCGGGAGGAAGCTAAGCTGATAGTGTTCCTGGCAGCATACCTCCATGACATAGGCAACGCCGTCCACAGGCATAACCACGAGCTCCACGGCTACGTGCTGGCTAAACCCATACTAGAAAGGATACTTCCCGACATACTGGGCGACCACCCGAGAATATACTCTGTTAGGCAGGAGGTTCTCCACGCGATCTACGCGCACCAGAACGATGTACGCGCCCTAACAATGGAGGCAGGGGTGGTCAAGATAGCCGACGGTACTGATATGGCTCAGGGGCGGGCCAGGATACCCTACCGTCTGGGGAAAATGGATATACATGCGGTGTCGGCCCTCAGCGTGAGGAGGGTAGAGATAGAGCGGGGCGACGAGAGGCCCGTAAGGATCACGGTGGAGATGGAGGACATGGCGGGGCTCTTCCAGGTGGAGGAGGTGTTTATGCCCAAGATACTGACGAGTGGCCTCGAAAACTACGTGGAGCTCAGGATAGAGGTGCCGTCCCACGGTGTATCTAGAACAGTGCACCCCTAGCCCTCGGGTAGTATGCAGTCTACGCGGAGCCCCGAGGACTTCAGCTGGGCGGCGCATCTTTTGCAGAACATGGCGTTCTTGTAGTCGACCTCGCCGACATGGTTGCTAAAGCTCATCACGCACCTCTTATCCCTGCAGTGGCCGAGGCCGAGGAGGTGGCCCACCTCGTGGAGCGCCTCCTTGGACAGTCTTTCCAGGTAACGGTCGATACTAGTGATCCCCATCTTGAGCCTCTTAGTGTATACAGCGGCTACACCAGCCGAGGGGTCGGCCTGGCCGAAGACGAAGTTTAGGCCCGGCACGTAGGCATCAACGTCGCCCAGCGCCAGTACCAATCCCTCGAAGTGTGAGAGCCTGCCCAGCCATTCGAGGACCCTATCACTCCTGTACTGCATCCGCCCCCAGTCGTAGAACACGATGGGGGGAGGCCTCGGCTCCGGTATTACTGTGACCTCGGCACCCAGGCACACTTCAAGCACCCTCGAGACCGCGGCCACCTCGTGCTCCCCAAGCCTTGTCAGCTGGACAACCAGGATCCGCAAGACGCATCCCTATGCTAGGCGCTGATAAGCTGGTTAGAGTCAAGGTTTTTAAATCTCTGCAAAATTCTATGAGTCTTGAGCCGCCGTAGCTCAGCGGGAGAGCGCCCGGCTGAAGACCGGGTGGTCCGGGGTTCGAATCCCCGCGGCGGCACCATGAACCCCTTCTACGCTAGCCGAATGCCCTATCCCCCGCGTCACCCAGGCCGGGAACTATGTAGCCCTTCTCGTTTAGCTCGGGATCCACAGACACCGTGTAGATGACGGCGTCGGGAAATCTGTTCCTTAGACGGTCCACCGCGATCCTCGTCGAGATCACTGTGGCGAAGACCAGCTTGCCGGGCTTACCGGAATGGCCAAGGATCTCTATAACAGCCTCGACCAGCGTGGAGCCCGTGGCAAGCATGGGGTCTGCCACGACTAGCACGTCCTCTCTGCCCAGGCTGGGTATGCTGGTATAGTTCAGCTCGATTTCGAAGGTCTTGTCAGGCCTCATCCCCTTCTCCTCAACTCTCCGTGCAGCCACCAGGCCCAGCCGTGCATCCTCGAACACCTCCAGCATCCCCTCCACGAGGGGTAGCGCTGCCCTGAGAACGGCGACGACTACCACGCGCCCGGTGTCGAGGAGCTTGCCCTCGGCCTTCACGCCCAGCGGGGTCTCCACATACACTTTTCTGGCCGGGATTTCCTTCGAGATCTCCATGGCAAGGAGTAACCCTATCTTCCGCATCGTCTCCCGGAAGGCTCTGAGGCCGGTGCTCCTGTCTCTCAAAATTGTTAGAAGGTGTTCAGCATAGGGGTGGGAGACCACGACGAGCCTGCCTTTACCCATAGAAGCCCGATGCTATTGGGTTTCGGCGGCGATATATTTGTCTTACTCGCCCTCGCCGAACTCTTCCTGGAGCAGCTCCAGAGCCACCTCATAGTACTCCTCAAGCTCCTGCAGGTGCTCCTCCCTGCTTCTAAGCCTCCTCCCGGCCCCCTCGCTGACCTTTGAAGTGGTCACTATCCTCTCCTCGTTACTGACGTTCTCAGAAACCCTGTACTCGGAGAGCCCAGAGGCCTTGACCTCGTAGCCGCACTTTGTACAGCGTAGATAGGCCTCCTTCCCGCGCTTGGCTGGCACCATTAGTCCTCCACACTTGGGACAGAACCTCATCCCTTAACACCACGTGTATTTGGGCTTCCTTTTACTCCCCCACAGGGCGGGCTAATAAAGATATGCTTCAACAAGAGTCTTCTGGGTCAGTATTTCCGGCTCTCATCATGGCCCTCCAGGGCTCAAGAGACCCTCTTCACATCATCGATCAGACTACAGGATCTAGGCTAAAATAAAGGCTCGCCGTCCCCGAACCCTTTATATCCTCGTGCAAAATGATCAGCCATGCGGAGCGGCGGTCGTCTAGCCTGGACTAGGACGCCGGCCTTCCAAGCCGGCGATCCCGGGTTCAAATCCCGGCCGCCGCACCAATCCCCGCGGCCTCACAACTTCCTATGGAATAATAAAGTCCAGCAGGGTTCTAGAAGGGCGCCAGGACTTTAGGCTCTGCCGAAACCCCCGGCACCGGGCATATGGCCTGGCTACCGGTCTGAGGTACTTGGTACACAGCCCCGTCACCTTGGAGGAGTCCTCGGTGCTCAGCTCAACGAAGACCAGCTCGCCGAAGGCTAGGTTCTCGTATCTCTTCAGATATGCGCAGTACCTGCAAAGCAATGGTTCCCCCTTAAATCGTCTGCCAATAAAAAACGCCCAGGGCGTAAAGGGTATATGCCTCTCCACCCTGTACCCCCTGGGGACGCTATTGGAGGACGAGCAAGTACCGGCGATCCTGGAGTACCTGGCAGCCAGCGTGGTGGCGTTGCTTGCACCCATGGTTGTGGCTGCCATCTATGCGAGGAAGCCGACTCTCCAAATGGTGACGTTCAGCTTCCTCGCGTTGGCGATAGTGGCCAGCATCGTTGCGGGCTTCTATGAGTCCAGGCTGCTTGAAAGGCTCGTGGACGCCTCGCTGGCTTATACTGTCCTTTTCCACTACCTCACCATGCTTAGCTACTCCTCCTCGGGCCTCGACGTTACCCTGGCCCCGCTCTTCATAGTTGAGAGGAGCGGCGCGCACCCACCTGTCCTAGAGCCGGACATCGGCCAGATAGTTATACTGGTCCTACTCTACAGGCATAGGAGGGCGCTTATGTCGTGGATAAAGAGATATAAACCCGACCGTGAGGATAAAATGAACCCGGGCGCCGCGGTAGTATAGCCCGGCCAAGTATGCGGGCCTCTCGAGCCCGTGTCCAGGCACGCGCGGGTGGATACCAGCCTGGCGGGAAACCCGGGTTCAAATCCCGGCCGCGGCACCATTCTCCCTTTTCCCTAGCAACCCTAGGAGATTCTCGGCGGCGCAGACTATTCTGGAGGCCACGACCCATGCCTCCAGGGGCTTGTCGTAGATGGAGTATATGGCCGATGCCAGCCTATAGGTTTCCTCGCTGAAGCCGCCGTGGGGGAACCCGCCTATAACTATGGCGCAGTCCTGGCGGAGCGCCTCATCCACCACCTGGGCCGGCTGTGCAGGGTCGCCGGCCTCGTCGAGGAGTATCACGCAGCGGGGGCTCACCAGTTCAAGTAGCCTCTTCAAGGTCATGGTTCTTGCGTAGAGGAGTGCCTCGCCCCTAGGCGGGACCCTTCCCTCGACCAGTAACTGCTCCATCAGCCCGACGAACCTGTTATAGTTCTTGGGGATCCTGACGGAGGGGTTCACGAAGATCACCGCATTACCTATAGTGTGTATGTATACCCTGAGTCTGCCCTCCAGGCTCAGCGGGGACGACAGCAACTCCAGGAGAGTCACGTGGACGATGTCGGGTCTCCCCCTCTTATAGTGCTGGTCCAGCCTCCTCATAGCCGAGTAGTGTAGCGAAACGTCCAGCAGGGTCTCGCCAGGACTCTTGCCACGTCTGGCAGCGTTCTTTCTGACGGCTGGGTGCCCCCAGAGCTCCGGGGGCACAAGTTCCAGCGCCGACTCTGCCAGCACTATCTTCAATATACCCACCACCAGCGGCACCTGGAACAACTATTACCCTTGCTCTACAAAACCATTGTCGAGGGCGGTGCCGGGGATTGGCTGGTAGGGCTAGAAGGATTCGGACAGACCTGGCTAGGCAGCGGATAAGGATACTGTTCCGCCTATCCCTGGACGCTACGCGTAGAGGGGAGTACGAGTATGCGAAGAGCCTTGTAGACCTAATAGTCAGGATGTCGAGGGCCAACAGGGCCCGGCTGCCCCGGAGGCTCAAGAGAAGTATATGTAAAAACTGTAATATACCCCTAATACCCGGCGTAACCGCCAGGTACCGGCTGCGGAGGGATGGTGCACGCTCATGGCTGGTCGTCAGGTGCGCCCTCTGCGGCTGGATACATAGATATCCCTACAAGGTGAGGAGGCGTGGAGAGCCTGAAGAGAAGGAAGGAGCTGGCCCAGCAGGGCAAGGCTGACGTCATCATAGGTAAGGCCGGGCTCAGCGAGGGCGTCATCAGCGAGATAGAGCGGCAGCTTGAGGAGAAGGAGATCGTCAAAGTGAAGGCCCTAAAAAGCGCCCTCAAGGTTGAGGGTCTCGATAGGAGGGAGCTGGCCCGAAAGACGGCTGAGCTTGTAAGCGCCATGCTGCTGGAGGTCAGGGGGCGCACCTTCATCCTCTACAAGCCTAAACGTAAAGCTCTTAAGAGGGGCTCCATCAACCATGGAAAGGCTCACCAGTGAGGTGTTGGAATCGTGGTCACAGCGCTGGAAGTACCCGCGGACCGGCTGATAGCCGAACTGGCCAAGTACCTTAAGGAGAGGGTGCCGGAGGTAAGGCCCCCCATATGGGCAGCCATGGTTAAGACGGGCGTCCACAAGGAGAAGCCCCCCATGGACCCCGACTGGTGGTACTATAGGGCGGCATCCATACTCAGGAAGCTCTACAAGGCTGGCAGGCCCGTGGGCGTCGAGAGGCTTAGGACAGCCTATGGTGGCAGGCTGAACCGCGGAGTGGCACCTGAGCACTTCGTCAAGGGGCCCGGCGCCATAACCAGGAAGATACTCCAGCAGCTGGAGAAGGCCGGGCTGGTGGAGAAGGTGCCCGGCAAGGGTAGGAGACTTACACCCGCAGGGTATAGCCTGCTCGACAACACGGCCTACAGGATCATGGTAAGCCTGGCCAAGGAGAGGCCGGAGCTGACCAAATACCTCCCAGGCAAGTAGGCTATAAGTAGAGATATTTAGGAAACTCTACAACCAGTATGTGGAGGTGAGCAGGATGTCCAGTGACAACTACGACGCCGAACTCGAACTGATAAAGCAGAGGAAATTGCTCGAACTACAGCGTAGACTGGAGGAGGAGCAAAGGAGGAGGGAGCAACTGGCAGCCGAGGCTAGGAAGAGGGAGATACTTAGGGCGATCCTCACCCCCAAGGCCAGGGAGAGGCTTTCCAACCTTAAGCTCGTCAGGCCGGAGCTGGCGTCGCTGGTGGAGGACCAACTAATAGTCCTGGCCCAGAGTGGCCGCGTACCGGTCCCCATAAGCGACGAGGTGGTGAAAGAGCTTTTAGCCGAGCTGTACTCTAGGACCCGGCGGGACTACAGGATAAGGATAAAGGAGAAGTAGGTGATGTAAGATGGCCCGCAACAAGCCCCACGCTAAGAAGCTGAGACTCGCCAGGGCGGGCAAGTCCAACTCGCCCGTACCTCTATGGGTAGTCATAAAGACTCTTGGTAAGTTCAGGTTCCATCCCAAGATAAGGCACTGGAGAAGAACCAAGCTGAAGGCCTAGAGGGGGATGGGTCGTGGCTAGGGACAAGACTGAGATGCTTTACACGGTTCCTCTTTACAGGGTCTATTGGGGTAGGAGAAGGAACCGCGCTCCCCGCGCGGTTAGAATGCTAAGAGAGTTTGCAGCAAGACATTTCAGGATAGACCCTGAAAGGGTCAAGATCAGTAGCAGGGTCAACGAAATAGTGTGGTCCAGGAGCATAGAGAAGCCTCCCAGGACATTGCAGGTAAAAATAGTGAAAATACAGGAGGACGAGGAGGAATACGTCTACGTGCTGCTCCCGGACGAGCAGCCCCCGAAGCCCGAGGAGTAGCCTGGGGGCGGGGTTGATGGCCCTCGAACGTCTCAGTGTTTTTGGGAACCCGAACATCGGCGTGTACATCCTCGCGACGGATGAGTACGCAATAGTACCCCCGGGCCTGGCCCCCAAAACCCTTGAAGCCATATCCTCCACTCTGGGAATAGAGCCCAGCCGCATAGTTGAGACCCGCATAGCGGGTACCATAATAATAGGTGTCATGGCGTCGGGGAACTCCAATGGCATACTACTTCCCAGGATAGTGAGAGAGGAGGAGGTCACGGCAATTAGAAGGACGCTCGACATAAACGTGGCCGTGCTAGAGTCAAGGAACACGGCTATAGGCAACATAGTGTTGGCCAATGACAAGGCAGCAGTTGTTTACCCGGAGCTCGAGGAGCCCGCCCTCAAGACGATCAGGGATACCCTCGGAGTAGAGGTGGAGCGAAGAACAATTGTCCACATACCCACCGTCGGCTCCGTAGCTGTGATAACCAACAAGGGTGGCCTGATCCACCCGGACGTCTCCGACCAGGAACTCGAGTTCCTTTCACAATTCTTCGGGGTCCCCCTAGATGTGGGAACCGTTAACTTCGGCGTACCCTTTATAAAAACTGGCCTAGTGGCAAATAGCAGAGGGGCCCTCATAGGCGAACAGACCACGGGCCCCGAACTCATGAGGATCCAGAAGGCGTTGAACCTGGAGAGGTGAGCTAGAATGGTGAGCGTCAAGATATACCGAGTGCGCGGAGAAATGCTCCTCTCCCATGACCGGCTACCCACCTGGAGGAAGTTCGCCATAGAAGTAAGGGCAGTAAAGCCGGAGCACGCCGTGGAGAAGGTGCTTTCCGAGCTGGGTAGCAGGCACAAGCTGAGAAGGAAGCACATAAGGATCACGGCTGTGGAGGAGATAAGCCTGGAGGAGGCGACGAGCCGCTACGTCCGCCTCGTCGCCCAGCTCAAAGGGTGGAAATATTGAGCGAGAAGAAGGGCCAAGTGGTGAGTCTCGACGAGCTGCTCCAGCAGGCAGCCCTGCTCAGGGACTCCATTGAGAGGCTTCAAGTAGTACTCAACGAGTACGCCTCTCTGGCAGCCGACTACCGCGCCGCCAGGGACGCCATAGACGCCATGTCCCGGGGCGAGGGCGAGGTAGAGTTCCTGGCACCCCTAAACTCTAGGAGAAGTGTCCTAGGATACTCGAGGCTTGTGCGGAAGGACGCCTTCATAATACATGTGGGCGGCGACGTCTTCGTAGAGCTTCCGCCGGAGCCTGCAGCCAGGCTCCTCGTGGAGCTGGAGGGTGAAGCCAATAAGATTGTCGAGCAGCTCAATACGGAGCTAAGGAGACAGGTTGAGCAGTACAGCTACATACAGGCACTGCTGGCCCAGGTCCAGCAGGCCGCACTGGCAAGGCAGACCCAGCAGAGAAGCGGTGGCAAAGGGTAGCCAGCCTTGTTCTCCAAGCTGAGGAAGATCGTTAAGGAGTTCGTAGACAAGGTCTCTACCAAGGAACTCTCGGAGGAGGAGCTCGAAGAGGTTCTTCAGGAGCTCGAGATACAACTGGTGGAAAACGACGTAGCCTTCTCGGTGGCTGAAAAGATCGCCAGCGACCTAAAAGAGGCCCTGACGGGCAGGCGAGTGGCTCGCGGAAGCGACGTCAGGGAGCTGGTGCTGACCACGCTTAGAGACTCGCTGAAACAGATATTCACCCACAAGGCGGGGCTAGACCTTGTGGCTGAGGCGAGGGAGAAGTGCAGGGAGGGAGAGCCGCTCCGCCTAGTCTTCCTTGGCGTTAACGGGGTCGGCAAGACGACAACCATAGCCAAGGTGGCACACCTCTACAAGAAGAACGGCATAACCCCCCTAGTGGCGGCGGCCGACACCTTCAGGGCCGGCGCGCAGGAACAGTTAAAACTGCATGCATCGAGGCTGGGGATCCCCATAATCACCGGCAAATACGGCGCTGACCCAGCATCCGTAGCCTATGACGCCATAGCCCACGCCAAGGCGAGAAGGTACTGCGTGGTCCTCATAGACACTGCGGGGAGGATGCATACCGACAAGGACCTGGTGGAGGAGCTTAAGAAGATAGTCAGGGTGTCTAAGCCCCACTACAAGATACTGGTGGTCGACGCCCTGACCGGCAACGATGCGGTGGAGCAGGCCAGGTTCTTTGACGAAAGCGTAGGGGTAGATTTGGTTATACTCACCAAGGTGGATGCCGACGCCAAGGGCGGTAGCGCCCTCAGCGTAGCCTACGAAATAGGCAAGCCCATCTTGTTCCTAGGCATCGGCCAGGAGTACGACGACCTGCGGGAGTTCGACCCTGACTGGCTCATCGAGAGGATACTGGGATAACGGCTCTAGAAACCGCCGGGCTGGGATAAGAATATAAACTGATTTTATCCCTTATCACCGCTGGGCGTAGGAGCAGTGGGGATCGCCGACAGGTTCAGCGACCTATTCGCGTCGTGGAGAAGGATCCTAATCCTGGTTAAGAAGCCCGACGAAGACGAGTTTAAGCTATCCCTGAAACTCACGTTCCTGGGCTTCGCGCTGATAGGCGCGATCGCCTACATAATCCACTTAATAGCCGCGTGGATAACTCTAACAACAGGTTAAGGGTGCAGGCATTGGGAGAGAAGCGTAGGAGGACGGCGTTCTTTGTGGTGCGGACAACGGCGCAGCAGGAGGCCAACGTGGCCCTCCTCATGGAGATGAGGGCCCGGGCCCAGAACATAGATGTAGCCTCCATCATAGTTCCACCTGGAGTCAGGGGCTACGTGATCATAGAGGCCCCCGGAATACACACAGTCTACTCGCTCATCAGGGAGATGAAGCACGTGAAGGGCCACGCCCCCGGCATGTTCTCGCTAGACGAGCTCGAGCAAGTCCTTAAGCCTAAGCCCGTCATTGAGGGCCTCAGGGAGGGCGAGTTGGTCGAAATAGTGGCCGGGCCCTTCAGGGGCATGAAGGCCCAAGTAGTCAGGATAGACAAGACGAAGAACGAGGTAGTTTTAAATATCCTTGAATCCGCCTTTCCACTCCCGATTACGGTTCCAGGCGACATGGTTAGGCCGGCAAAGAA
>WAQK01000105.1 GCA_015520265.1 Pyrodictiaceae archaeon
AGTATCACGGCTAGTGCTAGGAGCAGTATCTCGGCTGGCGGGGGCTCCGCCCGGGGCATCGGATACTTGTAGACGGCTAGGTGGGGTGGCACTGAGCTGTGGTTGACGCCGCCCACGGCCACGTGGAGCAGGCCCGCCTCGATGCCCGGCGCCGCGTTCCGGGGGAGGGGTAGGAGGAGGTTGAAGCCCAGGCCCCCGTCGCCGGTGTAGAGGGGGTAGTGGTCCCTGTAGCAGGCCAGGTTGGTGTAGAGTTTTCTCACGCCTGGGAGGACTGGGTGGGGCTTGTCGAGCCACGGGTAGCGGAGCATGTAGAGCCTGTGGGCGATCGTCTTGGAGGTGTCGCTGGTTGCCAGCTCCTCGACGAGGCCCCGCAGCTTGGCTAGGAGCTCGCCGCCCGTACCGGTCTCGCTCAGCCAGGCGAGGAGCCTGAGCAGCGCGCGGTTGGGGTCGGAGATGGAGGCTAGGCGGCGGGGCCAGGGGACCGTCACGTTGAGGACGAGGTCCTCCGAGGCGAAGGCCCTGTAGGCCCGGTAGAACTGCTCGGCGTAGCTGGAGGGTATCCTGGCGCATATGTAGCTGGGCCTGGTCTCGTTGTCTAGGTAGATGTCGACGCTGTAGCCCAGGTAGGTGTACGCCGGGCCCCCGCCGCCGCGCCACTCAAGGTACTCGTCCAGGCTCCTGGGATAGTAGATGTAGAGGTTGTTGAAGCCCAGCAGTGTGCCGTTAAGGTATAGGAGGTTCCTAGACTTGTCTACCAAGAACCTGTAGGTGAGGCTGAACTCCTCGGCCCCGCGGGGGAGGCCCAGGTACTCGACCCTGAAGTCGCCGCCAACCCGGCTTGGCACGCTGACGAGGCTCAGGTTCATCTCAACCACAATCTCTGCATGGGAAGAGTTGAGGCTGAAGACCCTGACAAGCCCCTCAACCCACCAAACCATATCCACCCGGACAGGGCTGCACTCGGCCGGAACGTAGACCCTGAACAGCCTGTAGAGCCCCCTGGAGCCGTGCACGATGGAGGAAGTATAGTAGGGCTCCTGGCCGCCGGCCCCGCAGACCGCGGCAAGCTCCACCTCGAACCGGGTGCCGTTCACGAAGCGCCCCGAAGCCCGGGGCGCAAGCGGGACGACGCCCTCCACCTCCACGTAGTAGTGGAGGGGCACCGGGAAGTCGATCCCCCTGTAGACCACAGCGTAGCCCGAGAAGCCGTACTCGTAGACCGGGGAACCCCCGGAACCCGCGGCGGGAACAGCTAAGAGCACCGTAGCCAGCAAAAGCGCGGCTATCCAGATGCGGGGCAAGGAGGACACCCACCGTATAGTATGGCGTGATCGGAGCCATATATTTTACTATTTTGTAGTAGCGCTGCTGAACGAATCCCCCGGCCCTCCCGGAGGAGCAGGCACGGCCCGAACCACAGGAGGCTACGAGACGCCCAGGAGCCCCGGGAGGCGTGGCTACGTGCCTAGGAGCTCGCCGAATATTTTGAGGTAGTTTTCCAGGTGCCTGGTTATGGTGAAGTGCTCCTTGACGTGGTTGTGACCGTTGAGTCCCAGTTTCTCCCTGAGATCGGCGCGCCTGATCAGGAGAGCCGCGTACTTGGCCGCCTCCTCCACAGTCTCTGCCAGGTACCCTGTGACGCCGTGGATCACCTGGAGCTTTATGCCCCCCGCGGGGCGCGCCACCACCGGGACCCGCTTCCACAGCGCCTCGGCCACGGAGAGGCCGAAGCCCTCCCTGATGGACATCTGGAGGGCGACCGTTGCGGCCCTCTGGAAGGCGTTGACCTCAAGGGCCCCGACGCCCTTGTAGTCGGTCAGGATGTGTATGTCGGGGTCCCCGCATATGCTCCTGGAGATCTTCTCGAGGTACACCAGCCCGTCCGGGTCGTCGACGGGCATAGCTGTTACCAGGAGTAGCTGCACGTCGCCCACCATCTCCCTGACCCTCCTATACACTTCTATGGCTGCGAAGGGGTCCTTCCAGGGGTCGAACCTCCCCACCTGGAGCAGGATGGGCTTCTCTGGGTCGACGCCGAACCTCTCGAGAATCCTGAGGACCTCCGACTCGCCCAGCTCGCGGTTCTTGGGGCTCAGGGGGTCTATCGAGGGGGGCATGACATATACCCTGGGCGTCGGCGTGTCGGGCCGCGCAAACTCCTTCAGGTGGAATATGGAGGCGTCGTAGCCCTCAAGCATCCCCCTGACGAAGCTCCAGACCGGCTCGTGGGGGGTTGACAGGTCTATGTGGCACCTCCACACCCACCTGCCCCCGCCCTTGGAGAGGACCCTCAGGCCGAGGGGCTGGGGGTCGTGGATCACCATCACGTCGCCCGAAAGGTCCACCCTGCCCAGGTTGTCCCTCAGAACATCCATGTAGAGCTCCTTCTCCTCGTCCGAGAGCTCCACCTCCATCCCCTGAAGCCCGTGGTGGATCTTCTTGGTTATCTTGAAGAACTCGCCGGGGGCCTCGAGGACGTGCCACTCGGCCCGGAGGCCGGCGTCGGCCATGAGGGAGACGAGGCTGCCCAGAATCTCGGCGACCCCGCCGCCGTGCGCCGTCGAGTTCACGTGCACAACCCTGACGCCCCTAAGCTTCTCGGCCATTTCCAGAAGCCCGGCTATCCTCTCGGGCCCGTCTATGCCCTCGTAGTCCGCGATCCTGCGGTGGGCCGGGGTAGAAACCCGCATAACGCACCACTTAAAACCGTTTTGGGATACATATATCCTGGATGGTATATAGAGGTTACCTGAAAATTACCACTCAGAGAGGTAAAATAAGGGTCCAGCCATGGGGGAGGACACGGATGCGATTCTCAGGTCCCTGGAGGCCCTCGGCATAAAGGGGTACGAGGGGAAAGCCTACCTGGCCCTCCTGAGGATAGGCGAGGAGACGGCCCCCAACCTGGCCTCCAAGGCCGGGGTGCCCCTGCCCAGGATATACGACGTGCTGAGAAGCCTGTGCAGGAAGGGCCTTGTGGAGACCCGGGCCGGGAGGCCGCGTAAGTACAGGGCGCTGCCCCCAAGCATAGGCCTGGCCAGGTACGTCAGGTCGTACATAGACCAGCTGATAAGCCTCAACAACAGGGTCGTCGAGGAGCTCGAGAAGCTCTACAAGAGCACCGAGACCCGCGAACCCTACCTCTGGGTCTCCCACAGCATAGACGCCGGGATCGAGAGGACCATAGAGTGGGTCAAACAGATGGCCATCGACGGGTACGCCTCCCTAAGCCAGGACATGTTCCTACAGATACTCCCGGCGCTGCTCAAGAGGCTCTCCAGGAGGAGGACAGCTCCCTTCTCCGTCACGCTGACCGACTACCCCGGAGACAAGGTTCTCAGGAGGGTCGAAGGCCTGGGGAACCTCAGGCTCCTCCACCAGTCGACGGGCTTCATAAGGGCGCTTGAAACAGACTTCGAGAGGGCCGTGATCTTCGGCGAGGGATACGCGCTGCTAACCACCGAGCCCGAACTCCTGGTACTGCTCAACGACACGTACTACTTCGGCTACTGGAGGAACGTCGAGGTGGTCAAGGAGTTCGAGGTCGGGAGGGGCGACCGGTACTACACGAGGCACCAGTGGCTGGTCATGCCCATAATAGACGCCGCGCTTAGGGACAACCACACAGTGGTGCTCAAGGTCACCGGCAAGTGGGTCAGGACGGGCAAACCAGCGGAGCTGCAGGCCTACGCCAAGAGGGTGTACCGGAGCCCCGACGACAGGACCAGGACCATAGTAGTGGAGACGGAGGAGGGGGAGGAGCTGAGCATAGGCGGCCTAGGCGCGTCCGTCGAGGACATAGAGGCCCACTACATAGCCCTCGAGATAACCTGACCCCAGGAGCTAGTATGTCAGGGTGGCCAGCCGCTCGCCGCTGGGGGCGAACACGTGCACCTTCTGGACCCTCACCCTGACCGGGTCCCCCGTATTTGCGTCGCACTCGAGGAGCACCTTCAGCGAAACCCCGTCGCCGACGTCCACCTTGGCGTACCTCCTGGACCCCACGTACTCCACCAGGACAACCCTGCCCTCCAGGTGGCCCTCGTCGCCCGGCTTCAGGGCTGCGGCCTCGTCGGGCCGGATCCCGATGTACAGCTCCCCGTAGCCCTCCTCCACGCCCTGGGGGATGCCCAGGCTCTTGACTAGGCGGTGGGATGTGGGGAGCTTGTAGATGTTGGTCGGGGGGTCGCCTATGAAGTTCGCTATGAAGACGTTGGCCGGGCTGCTGTAGAGCTCCTCGGGCACGCCGATCTGCTGCGTCTCGCCTCTCCTCAGAACCATGATCCTGTCGCCCACGGCGAAGGCGTCCGCCTGGTCGTGCGTCACGAGTATAGTGGTTATCCCCAGCTTCTTCTGCAGCTCCTTGACGAACTCCCTCGCCGTCACCCTGATCCTAGCATCCAGGTTGCTGAAGGGCTCGTCGAGGAGGAGGACGTCGGGCTGCTTGACCAGCGCCCGGGCCACGGCCACCCTCTGCTGCTGGCCGCCGCTCATATGCCCGGGCTTGCGGTCGAGCAGCTCTGCTATACCCAGGGCCTCGGCCACCTCTGTGACCCTCTTCTTGATCTCCTCCTCAGGCATCCTCTTAAGCCGCAGGGGGAATGCTATGTTGTCGTAGGCGGTCATGTGGGGGTATAGGGCCCAGTTCTGGAAGACCATGCCCACGTTCCTGTCCCTGGGCTCGACGAAGACCCCTTTCTCCACGTTGACGACCTCCCTGTCCCCGATGGCCACGCTTCCCCGGGTGGGTATCTCCAGGCCCGCGATGATCCTGAGCAGCGTGGTCTTGCCGGAGCCGGAGGGCCCCAGTATCACGAAGAACTCCCCCGGCCGGATCTCGACGCTGATATCCTTCAGCGCAACCACGTTGGGGGGAAAGACCTTCCATACACCGGCGATCCTCACACCCTTAGCCATACGCAGCCCTCACCCCTTCATGGCCCAGCCTCTGAACCCCCTCATGTAGTACCTGTTGAACAAGGCATATATCAGTAGGGGGGCAAGCATGGCTATCACCGAGCCCGAGGAAAGGAGGCCCCAGTCGACCTGGTACTGGCCCTTAAGCCTGGGCAGCATCTGGGTCACAACCATCTTGTCGGGGTCGAAGATCAGCATCAGGGCGAAGAAGAAGTCGTTCCACACCCAGGCGAACTGGAGGACCGACGCCGAGATGAGGCCGGGCAACGCGAGGGGCAGGACAACCTTCCTGAAAACCTGGAAGTCCGTCGCCCCATCCACCCTCGCAGCCTCCTCCAGCTCCACGGGAAGCAGGGAGAAGTAGTTCTTGAGGAAGAAGGTTATCCAGGGGATACCCCAGGACGAGTGGACCAGTATCAGCCCGAGATAAGTGTTCAGGAGGTGGAGGTCCTTGAGGAGAAAGAATATGGGTATTATCATCATCTGCTGGGGGACGGCCATCAGGAACAGTATGGTTACGAAGAGGTACCTCTTTACGGGTAGGCTGAACCGGGCGAACCCGTAGGCCGTCAAGGCGGCTATGCCTACGGGGATCAGGGTGCTGGGCACCGCTATTATGAAGGAGTTGATTATCCCCCTGCTCAGCGAGAACATGGGGTTGAACAGCGCGTCCACATAGTTCTTGAGGGTGGGGGTGAAGGGCACGGGGCTCCACCAGCCGTGGAGAACCACCTCCCTGAAGGGCCTGATGCTGGTCATGAAGATCCCTATGAACGGCGTTATCCACAGGACCCCGACCGCCCACGCCACGACGTTCAGCACCAGTATCTTGAAGGGCGAGCCTATAAGGCCGGGCCTCCCGCTCCTCAGCGCCCTCCTCACCCCTCACCACCCCTCATGATCGACCTGATCCAGAGGAGAACCACGGGGATCACCACCAGGGTCAGGATGGTGGCCACCGTGGCTGACATGGCGTAGTCGCCCAGCCTGGCGAAGTACTCGTACATGAGCAGGGCCAGGACGTTGGAGGCGCCGCCGGGCCCGCCCTGGGTTGATGCGTAGACTATGTCGAAGATCTTGAGGTCCCAGAGAATAGTCATGGCCACGACGGTCAGGGTCACGGGTTTAAGCATGGGTATGATTATCTTGAAGAGGATCGTTTTGAAATCCGCCCCGTCCACGATGGCGGCCTCTATCACCTCCCTCGGCAGAGAGGAGAGGCCGGCAGAATACATGGTCACGGTGAACCCGGACCACAGCCAGACGGAGCCCAGTATCAGGGAGAACAGCGCGGTGTCGGGGTATATGGTCCAGGTCTTGGCCAGGAACCCCAGCCCCGAGGCTTTGAGCAGAAGGTTCACCACGCCGAGATCCTTGTCGAAGCTAAACTGTATCAGTAGGCCACCCACAATCATTGGTATGACCATCCCCAGGAATATGAACGACCTGATGATGCTGCCGCCCTTAACGTACTGGAGGAAGACCGCGAACAGTATGCCTACAACCAGGGTGAGAGGCAGGTGTATCGCGATCCATATAACGTTGTGAACTATCGCCCCCATGGGGAAGCTGGCCTGCTCCACCCCCTTGGGGTTGAGGAACCTCTTATCGGACACCACCTTCACGTAGTTCTCCAGCCCCGGGGCCCCCTCCACGATCTCGGTCCCAGGTATGGGGTTGATGTTGAGGCTGAGGAGAATGGTGGCAATAATGGGGTAGACGACGAACACGAGTATGAGGATGAGGGCGGGGATGAAAAAAGAAATCCTGGTTGGAGACATCCTCAGCGACGTCATCTTAGCCCTCACTGCCCCGATCCCGCTATCCAGGGAAGTTCTCGGTCAAGGTGTTCAGCACGTCGTCAAGCTTGCCGGGATCCACCCACAGCAGCTTCAGCTGGTCCCAGAACAGCTTCTGCCAGTCCCCGCCCACGGTGTCGTCGAGGTCGGGCACAGGCTTCATCTTGGAGAGCTTCTCGTAGACCACCTGCATGGGCGCCCAGTGGTCCTCCACGCTGACCTTCAGCCACGTCGCGAACTTCCCGGCATGGGTCCCGACGTGCACCCTCTGGCCCTCGGTTGCCAGCCACTTGGCCAGGAGCTTGGCCTCCTCGGGGTGCTCCGTGTACTTGGGCACGAAGATGTAGTCGGTGCCCATCACGACGCCCTCGCAGCCGGGCAGCGGGAAGAAGCCTAGGTCGTTGGGGTCCTCAACCATGCCCGTGAGCCATGTGCCCATAAAGTATAGCGCGTACCTGCCGCTCCACCACTCCTCGATGGCCTTCGTCCACTCTATGGGCTCGCTGAAATAGCCCTTCTCCAGCAGCGGCACCAGGTAGTTCTCGAAGACAGCCCTAACCTGCGGGTCGTTGAACTTGAGCTCGCCGCTGGCCAGCTTGAGCTGCATGTCGATGCCGCCGAACGTTATTATGAAGTGCTCGGTGACGTCGCTTATAGGCCACCCAACGCCGTCGCCCGTGACGATGGGCGCCTCCACGCCGCTTATACCCTTAATCTTGTCGAGCAGCTGGAGGAACTCGTCCCAAGTCTTGGGCTCCTGGAGCCCGTGGGCCTGGAAGAAGGACTTACGGTACCAGAAGCCTGGCTTGGCCCAGGCCGTGAACGGCAACCCGTATATCTTGCCCCCGCTCGTCACAGGGTCGAAGATCCCTGAGACGAACTCGTCGGGGTTAACGAGGCCGCTGAGGTCCAGCAGGTGCCCCTTCTCACCCATCTCCTTGACCCACCAGCCCCACGCTGTGAATATGACGTCGCCGGGAGCCATGCCCGCCTCGAACTGCGGCAGCGCCACCGATGCCAGGTCCTCGGCCCTATAGATCCTGTACTCGACCTCTATGTTTGGATGCTCCTCCATGAACTTGTCGAGGACCTGCTGGAAGGCCTCCATCTCGGCGCCCGCCCATGGCCCGATAACTATTAGCTTCACCTTCTCGGTGGGTGTGGGCGAGGCCGTGGCCTGGTAGGTCACCGTGGTGGTCGATGTCACGGTGACTTCCCTGGGCGTTATCGTGGCGTAGCCCAAGCCGTAACCTATCAGCGCCCCCACTATGATGCCGATTATCAGAAATGTTATTTTAGTAGTAACTGTAGGAGCACTTCCCATGGTTTTACCTGGGAAAAATTTATCACTAACTAGTATATAAGATTAATCTACTCAATAATTAAATGATGGCCAAACACTGAGCCACCTCCAACCCCGGCGGGGATCGAGGATGAGGATACTCATAATACACCCACACCTCTCCATAACGGGCGGCAGCGAGGTACTCACGAAAACCCTCATAGACGAGCTGGCCAAGCTGGGCCACCAGGTATCGGTGCTAACATCCTCCATTAACGAGGACCTCTCCAGGAGGGCGGGCAACGCCAGGTTCTACTTCTTCGACAGGGAGGAGTACGGCTTGGAGGGTGTCCGTGGAAAAGTGTTGCAGGTATACCTGTCGCTTGCCAGGATATTCGACTCGGAGTCGTTCGACGCGGCCCTGGTCATGATCCAGGAGCCGGTGTACAACGCGCTGATCAGGATCGTAAGCCCCGGGACGCCTAGCGCGATATACATCCACTATCCCTACGAGGAGGAGCTCACCGGCGGGAACCTCCCAGAGTTCCTGGAAATGTTCCGGTTCCCCGGCATCTACGAGGACCTCTACACAATGGCCGACGTCAGGATAGCTAACTCGACCTACACTGCGAGGGCCCTCTACAGGAGACACGGGATAACCAGCTACGTTGTCTACCCGGCCATACCCTGGGAGTACTTCGAGGAGGAGCCCGACCTCGGCGAGGCCCGCGGCAAGACCATAATCACTGTGGGCAGGTTCGTCCCGCAGAAAAGGATGGACAGGCTCCTACACCTGTTCAAAGAGAAGATAGTACGCGAGGTGCCCGACGCCAGGCTGATCATAGTCGGTGTCAAGGACCCGAGGCACCCCTCCTACTACGAAGAGATCAGGGCAGCAGCCGAGTCCGCCGGCAACGTGGAGCTGGTGGACAGGCCCCTGCCGCCCTCGAAAATGGTGGAATACTATAGGATGGCGAGGGTCTACGTCCACATGAGGGTGGGGGAGCACTTCGGAATGGCCCCCGTAGAGGCGATGTCGCAGGCCGTCATACCCGTAATACCCAGGAGGTCCGGCCTGGCCGAGCTCGTAAGCGACGGCTTCGACGGCTTCACCTACGCGGCAGACGAGGAGGCCGTGGCCAAGGTGGTCAGGATACTGAAGGCAGGGGATCTTCCGGATATCAGGAGGAGGTGCTACCTCAAGGCACAGTACTTCAACCCCAGGAGGTTCGCCCAGGAGATAGTGAGCTACATTACTTTCCCGAACAAATAGCACCCCTCAGCTCCGAGGCGACGTCCTCGGGAAACCTGTCCACGATGAAGACCCCGAAACCCTTCTCGTACCCTCCCCACCTCGTGGTCAACGGCAGTATCTCTACGTGCCAGTGGTAGCTCTCCAGCCGGGCATCGTAAACCGAGTGGAGCCAGAGGTTGTAGTCGAAGCCCCCTAGAACCCTCCTCAAGGCTAGCAGCGTCCTGCTCAGCGCGTTGCCCAGGTCCAGCAGCTCGCCGTCATCGGCGTCCAGGAAGCTCGGCGTATGCCTGAGGGGGACAACAAGGGTTTCGTAGGGGACCCTCGGCGCGTAGGCCACCAGCGATGCAAACGAGCCGTTCCTGTAGAAGACCAGGCTCCCCGATGAAGCAAGGCGGCAGAGCGGGCAAACCCCAGTCTTCTCCTCGTACTCCCTGAACCCGCATATCTCGTCCTCTATCTCCGGCGGCAAGAAGGGGCTGGCGAATATCTGCAGGTGGGGATGCGGGATGCTCGCCCCCGCCCTGACCCCGCTGTTCTTGATCACAGCCACATGCCTTATCTCCGGGTCCCTGAGGATCTGCCTGAGCCTCTCCCGGAGCGTCCTAAACGCTAGGAAGACGTTCTCAGGGTTCCCGAGGTACTCCTCCTCGCTGTGGATCCTGGACTCCACGAGGACCTCGTGGTACCCGTACACCAGCTCCGAGCCCGGCTCCGGGCTCAGGGCCGGGTACTTGTTGGGGAAAACCCTGACCACCCAGTCCCCAGCCTCCCCGCTCCTCTCCTCCCTGGTGAATCTGTACCCCTCCACGCCGGGCCCGGCCAGTACTAGAACGGCTGGAGGCGTGTGCTCCTCGTTGCCGGGGCAGAAGGGGCAGAAAGCACCGCTCCCGGCCTCGGCCCGCGACGCGCCGTACTGCGGCCTCCTCCCCCTAACCAGCGAGATCACCGCTACTCTCCTAGGATTGTGCAGGCACCTCCTAAGGGCTGGGCCGCGATCCAAGTGTCTGCCCCCAGCAAGACATGAATCCAACTGTTCCGAAAGGGATTTAACAATAACGCTGGCCAACCGCCTAGGCGGAAGCTCAGGCCGGCCTAACCACGATCTCCGCCTCATCCACAACGTCCCTGGCCCTGGGCACCTCGAGCCTCCACCCTCCTAGGCCCATCTCCAGACTCTTCGAAGTCCATGTATATGAACGGGCTCCTCCGCCCCCGGCCCGGCCTGTAATGAGCCTCGAGGAAGCCGGGCCTAACCGCCACAGGCTCCCGGAAAAACAGCCTATCACCCTCCACCCACACCAGCCCGGCGAACCTTCTGAGCATGGATGCTAGTCTAGGCCCGTATACAAATACCCACACACCGGAACCTAGCCCCACCAGGCCTATCAGGGCGAAGATCGCGTGAACCGGTAGAGGCGCGCCAGCCCTGGAGAGGACCCCAGGAATACCAGAGCCTCGAAGACGGCGCCCACCAGGAGAGCCAGGAGCCCGGCCAGGTACTGTGGCCTATACTCCAAGACCACGAGTCTGGCCAACCCTCCAGCACCCAGGAGGCTCCTTCATAGAGAAGCAGTGCTAGTATGGGATAAAACTTTCACCCAGTATCAGGGGCCACGGTCATGCTACCTTGAATAGAAGTACACCAGGTATCCCCAGGAGACCACGTGGCCCTCTGCCCAGTCCAGCGCCTCTGAGAGGTTGAACCCCTGGGGGACCGGCTGGCCGGTACCGGGATAGCGGTCCAGGGCCAGGACTAGGATGTAGTACCTGTGGGGCTTGTCGCCCGGCGGTGGACACGGGCCCCCATAGCCGACCCGCCCGAAGTCGTTGATACCGGTAGCGGTCTCGGCGGCCGCCCCGGGGATGTCCAGCGCCTCCGGGGGGTCCAGGACCACGAGGAGCCAGTGCACAAAGGTGCCCCCGGGCGCGTCAGGGTCATACATGACCACCAGCAGGGACCTGGCACCCCCAGGCACACCCTCAACCCTGAGGGGTAGGGGCCTGTTGGCGCCGTCACACGTGTACTCGACGGGTACCCGGGAGCCGTTGGGCACCACGGATGAAACACTGAGTCCCTGGGGAGCCCCGGAGACCAGCCTATTCATGGCGGGGTCGCCCAGCACCGCCGCTGCCCCGCCGCCCCCGGGCCGGGACCTATACAGGGCCACGGCCACCACTACGGCTAGCAGCACGACAGCTATGAGCACCAGTGTCTTGAGGCGCACAGCACTACCCATCAGGATCCCTTGGACACATTCCTCTTAAACGGCTCGCCAGCGCTTTAGGGGGTAGAAACATTAGATTTTGGCTTTCTGCATCCAGTTTTGCGTCTTCTTGTGGTTTAGTAGGACTTATATGCGTTGTTGACTAATGGCCTCCCCCAGGCCCCGAGCGGCACTCCGAGCCTCCTAGGCGTGGGTGGGAGCCGTGTGCCGCTCGGCTCAGTCCACGCGACCATGCACCACGATGAGAGGATGGTGGGCGAGGAGGGAACAATGAAAACCACACTACCATGGAAACAAGCCGCCGCAGAGTCGTGTGGTAGAGGGAGCGGCTTTTAGGCAGCATTGTAAGGTAATAGTCGTGAAGCGGCCGAGACCCTCAGGGCCGGGAGACCAAGATGTACAGCCTGGGACCCCACTGCGGATTCAAAAGAACCTTCCATGACTGGCCCCGGATAGCGGCGTGTTCGAAGCTCTGAAATTATATGGGAAGCCCCCTAAAACTCCAGTGGTGTACGAGTGTGCGGTGGTTAGGCATAATTATTGTGCTCAGCCTTGTCGCAGGGCTTGTGGCGGCCTACGTGCCCGCATCACTTCATGGTTCCGGGGAGGAGTGGATAACCGACGGCACAACTAGGACGGGGCCAACTATGAACTCGGCAGTAGTGACAACGCCTCCAACCAGAACCTACCTAGCCAGGATAGGTTGCTGGGAGCTGGAGGTGAGGCTGAGCCAGGGTCAGGGCACCCTTACCGCCAGGTATGTGGGGGACAAGCCCTTGGAGATTGAAGACACGCTACTACCCCTAACGGCCGGGCTGGAGTTGCTCCTACGCTACGCGGACGGGAGGGAGGATGTGGTGGAGGGAAGCGGCACACGCTACGTGAACACCGGCGCCAGGATAGTGCCCGGGGAGGAGGACACACTCAGCTTCAACGCCGAGGACCTGGACCTCATACTGGTTAGGGGCAGCATGCCCGACGGGACCCCTATAAACCTGGTTGTGCCGGTCTCCCAGGCAGCCCGCAGATGCTGGCCGAGGGTGACGGTAACTGTGACCACGACCATAACTGTGGCGGCAACGAACGAGTCAGAGGGAGGGGAGACCTCCGAGATCCCTGAATGTGTAGTAGATCTTGCTGCAAGCTACCCCGAGCCGTCCAGCGGCGAGGCCAGGAGGTTGGAGGAGGCCAACGCTACGGTCTTCACCAACGGCATACTGGAGGTCAGGGTACCCTCCGAGGTGGAGGGGAGAAGCATCACCCTAATCCTGTACAATCCTGGAACCACGCCCATACTGGTGAGCAGAGATAGGATGGAGGTGACCATAATCAACGTCTCCACCGACAGGACCAACTACTTCGACTTAGGGTTCACCTACTACATAGTGATACCTACGGTAACCCTGTCTCCCCTACCGCCAAGTTGCGCCGATAAGGTGCCATGGCCCTACAGGCTCGTGTACCCGGGGAGCCTGGACATACTCAAGCCGGGCGACACGCTCACCCTCCAGCCAATAACCATCCCCAAGAACATCGAGGGCCTAGAGGACGCTGACGAGGCATGGTTCTACATAAAGGTCCACATAAACTACTGGCCCATCAAGGAGATCTACAGGATAGGAGTAATCTCGAATGACACCTCCCACAGCCACCAGGGAAGTTATCTGCTGGTTAGCCTGTACAGTGGGGAAAGCCTGGACATAATATTTAGGGTGCACGCCCACCTAGCCCCAGGCTAGCGGCCCAAAAAGCAGTGTAGCTAACCGGGAGGGCTGAGCCGCAGCCAGACGAGGGCTAAGGTCTGCCGTGTCCTCAGCCGCCAACAGTCGGACACGACCCATGCTCTCCCAAAATGCTCCTCAGGGATACCTTTTATCCACCCAGACCCTCTCCAGAAAACCGAGCTTATCGAACTCCCTGTCCTCAGAGGCTATTACCTGTATGCTGGCCAGCTTGGCGGCTGCCGCATGGAGGGCGTCGGAGGGTTTGAGACCCTTCTCCACCACTATCCTTGAGGCCTCCAGGTATTCGTCCCGGCCCAGGGGGAGGATGTCGGTGTAGGGCATGACTATGGATTCTATGAACTCTGCAGTAACTCTGTAGGGTATGCCGTACCTTTTCCTTGAAATGTAGAGGAGCTCATCGAGGACCAGGACGTCTGTGTAGAGCCTATGATTGGCCACCAGGTCTAGGTAGAACTCCTCATAGACGCTGCGGGTCTCTGTATCGGTAAGGGTGTTGAGGTATATGAGCAGGTTGGTGTCCAGGAAAACCTTCAAGACTCGAACTCCTCCTCCAGGCTTACCCCTGAAAGCTCCCCTGGCCGGGGCTCCCTCCTCCCTTCCAGACTTCTCAGCCTCTCCGCATGGGCCCTAAGGGCCTCCCTAAGCTTGGACACGTCGCGGCTCCTTGCAGGCTTGAGCACTATGCCGTCCCTGATCTCGACTATAACCTCGTCGCCCTCCTCGATCCCGACAGCCTCTCTCACGGCCTTGGGCAGGATTACGTATCCCTTCCGGCCGACCCTCAACCTGAGAGGCAAACCAGGTCAAACCCGGGCTAAACCATGTCAAACCAGGTATATATTACTAGCGCTGGCCGCAGCGCCGGTTGTTCGAAATCTTAGCATTAAATGGGACGCCGGGCAACAAATGGATAGGTGCCTAGGAGATGCGGTGGATGCTTACAGTAATTGTTCTAGCCGTCACGGCGGGCCTGCTGGCAGCCTACGTTCCAGCCCACACCCCGGTCTCTGAGAGCCCTGCCACCACACCCCACCCACACACCGCTGAAGCCGCGAGCAGAGCCTCATGCACGGAGACGCGCAGCGCCGCCGGGGAAAGGATGGGGTATGAGTATGTCTTCAGGCTGGGATACTGGCAGCTAAGGATAACCGTGGGAGAAGTGAACGGAACCCTCGCTGCAACCTATGTCGGTGAGAAACCCCTGGAGGTGGAGGAC
>WAQK01000106.1 GCA_015520265.1 Pyrodictiaceae archaeon
CTGGCCCCCCTGTACTTCGCGGCACTTCTAGTCTCGCTGACCCTCCACGCCCACGCCAGCATCCAGGCCGCCTTCTACGCCTTCGCCGCTCTGCTGGCAGCGGGTGTGGCCATGATTCCCTACCTGGTCTACCTGGAGGTGAGGGTCGCCAGGGCTATCTGCATATACTGCACCGTGATGCACGTAGCTCTCCTGGCAATGGCCGTGGCGACCTATGCCCAGCTCTGAGGGCGTCGGCGTTATTTACTGTGCAACCGTTACGTTCTCGGAGGTGTATGTGTTTATGGGAGGCGTCTTGGTTGGACGGGAGGGGCCCGTCGCTTGGGTCACCCTTAACCGCCCGGAGAAGCTGAACTCCCTCAACACGGGGCTCATGGACGAGCTCATAGCGGTGTTGAGGAGGCTCGAGAAGGACCCGGAGGCGAAGATACTGGTTCTAACCGGGAAGGGGAAGGCCTTCTCCGCAGGCATAGATCTGGGCGAGGTGGCTGGGGCCGGGAGCCCCGACGAAGCGGCAGACATTTTCCGGAAGCTTGCCGAGCTCTTCAGAACGCTGCTGGGCCTGGAGAAGCCGCTAATCATGGCGGTGAACGGCCACGCCTACGGAGGGGGCGCGGAGCTCCTCTGGGCAGCCGACATAGTTGTCGCGGTCAAACACGCCAGGATCGCATGGCCCGAGGCCAAGTGGGGACTAGTCCCACCAGTTCTGCCTACCTTGGGCGCCCTTGTCCTGGGCCCAGCCAGGGCCGCGCTGCTGGCGATGACTGGCAAGCCGGTTACAGCCGAGGAGGCGTACCAGATGGGCTTGGTATCGGTACTGGCAGAGGATGAGGAAGACCTCAAAGCCAAGGTGGACGAGGTGGCAGAGGCTGTTCTCAGCTACTCGCCCGGCGGCGTCAGGTCCGTCAAGAGGCTGCTCCGCCAGGTCAAGGCTACGAGCCTAGCTGAGCTGGGCATTTCGGAGCTGGAGAGGCTGGCCATGACCAAGGACACCAAGTATGCGGCGGAGATGTTCAAGGCTAAGAAGGAGCCCAGATTCGAGTGGTAGCCCCCGAGGGGATTTTTAGTTTTACACACTCAGCTAGATGTATTCTTCGGGCCAGCCGAGATCCCTCGCGATCCTCACGGCCAGTGCGAAGAGCGTGTCGCTTAGCCGGTTTACGAATCTTATCACGGGGTCCAGCTCCAGGTCCAGCTCCAGCTGCCAGAGGCGAACCAGCTCCCTCTCCAGCCTCCTACATATGGTTCGGGCCACGTGGAGTGCCGCTGCCGGGGGCGGCCCTGCTGGGAGGATGAATCCTTTGAGCTCCACGCCTCGCATCGCCTTGTCGATGATCTCCTCGAGCCACTTGACGTCGAGCTCCGCCTTCTCGCCAACCAGTAGGTAGCCCACCTTGAAGAGGTGCTCCTGGATCCTGCGTAGCGTCTCGCTGTGGCCAGTTGCCTCGGGAGGCAGCAGGGACCTGGCCAGCCCTATGAAGGAGTTGAGTTCGTCCAGCGTGCCCATGACCGAGATGAGGGGGTGGCTCTTGGGCACCCTTCTGCCCAGCAGCCGGCAGAAGGTGTAGCCGTCGTCACCTGTCCCCGTATAGATCCTCGCCACGTCTCCCAGCCACACCGTTGATCATTGCGTGGCATGGAGCTATAACTCCTCCGCCTCCCGGCCTGGGGCAACGTTATAGCGGTTTGCACCAATAATTAGCATGATTGGAGGTACTAGCCGTGAGCCAGTCAAAGCCCAGGGTGTTGGCGGAACTCCGCCCCCACCCGCTGGCCTTCGCCGGCCACCATATACTCTGGATATACGTAGCTACGGTGAGCGCTATCCTTAATATATACCATGACACGGTGGCCTCCTGGGCGTCGGATCTCCCACTCATAGGAGGATACGTGGGCGACTATGCTCCCTACGCTGTCTGGGGCGTATTGCTAGTGGTTCCCTTACTAGTGGTCTCCATACTCACCATTTCGTGGAGGTACTTCATAGTCGGCCTGCTCGTGGCGGCTGGTTTGCCTCTTATTTTGAGGTATGTTGGCTGGCCCTACAGGCCATACCTGTACTTTGCTGGCATAGCCGTTGGCCTGCTGGGCATCCTCTCCACCGAGTTGCATAGGAGGGCCCATGTGTACCTGGTCACCGATAGGGGCATAGTGATGGAGTACCGCGGGCTGCGTTCCAGGAGGAGGGAGATCCTCTACTCCAGGATAACCGACCTGGTCATGGAGAAACCTCTTCTGGGCAAGATCTTCGGCTTCGGCAACATAGTCCCCATAACGGGCTCGGGTATGGGGCTGGGCGAGGACGAGTCAGCCGTGATCACCGGTGTAGGCGCCGGGCGGGGCACGGCGGCAGGTGTCGCGGTGGCGGGCAGCAGAAGCGTGTCCGTGCCCAGGGCCAGGACCTTCTACATGCTCTACGCAGTCCCAAAGCCCGACAGGGTCTACGACATAATAGTGGAGGCTATGAGGGGCACCGAGGAGGCCCCCTACCTTAAAAAGATCCTCGAAACACTGGAGGCGCAGAAACGCGGGCCAGAGGGGAAGGGTTGAGGATCTGCAGCGAAGTCGAGGAGTTCGCATCGCAGCTCTCGGCGACCGGGTGGCGCGGCCTCCTAGTACTGCACACTAGGAGCCCCATAGACTTGGTGGAGTCTCTCTGCCGGGTCCTCGGCGGCCGGCTACTGGTCATAGCCGATGCTGAGACGAGGAAAGCCCTGGAGGGCAGGGTCGACGCCGACCTGGCCGGCTACATGGACATGGAGAAGCTTCTGGGAGGCGAGTACGACTCGGTCATAGTGTCGTCGCCAGCCATGCTGAGGCCCAACGTGGTCGCGGCTGCGGGCGAGATGGTGAGGGCCTCCGGGGTCCTGGGCCTCGTCGTCCCTCCCCTGGAGGAGTGGAACCCGGGGGTGCCAGGCGGGCGGGGCGCCTTCAAGAAGTACCTCGTCTCGTCGCTGACTAGGGCGAGGAGCCTGCTCTGGCTCGACGCCGACCAGTGCAGGACCTACAGGTGGGAGGTCCCGGCCGGGAAAGCTAGGCGGCCCCGCTGGGACCCCGGTTCCTTCGTCTCCAAGCCCAGGCTACCCCGCGGCCTGGTGGCGCTGGCTGCCAGCGAGGAGCAGGCCGACTTGCTGGCCAGCTTTGCCAGGTTCCTCCGGGGGCGGTTCAGGAGCTTCGCCGTCATCGGCGATAGAGGTAGGGGTAAAAGCTCGTTGCTGGGAATGGCGCTGGGCCTAACCATATACTGGAGGATGGCCGGAACCGTGGAGGTGGTGGCGCCCAGCCCGTACGGGTCGAGGCGTCTCATGGAGATGCTGGTAAAGTCGCTTGACGCGCTAGGCATACCCTATAGGGTGGTCGAGAGGGGCGGCGTACCCGTGGGCGTGAAGGGGCCCTGGTTCCGCGTCTACTACCGCGCCCCCTCCAGAGCCGAGCCAGCGCCCCTCCTGGTGATCGACGAGGCAGCAGCAGTGGGCCCTGCAAGGGTTCGAAGACTCTCCTGGAGAAGCGGTAGAACAGTGGTCGCCACCACGGTCCACGGCTACGAGGGTAGCGGCAGGGTGTTCACCAAGCTCCTCCTGGACCAGCTGCCGCGGCCCCTGAGGACCTACGAAGCCTCCACGCCTATAAGGTATTGTCCCGGCGACCCTCTGGAGGACTGGCTGTACACCACCTTCATGCTGAGGACCAGGGAGAGCGGCAAGCCTGACATAGAGGGGGCCCAGTATACCGTTCTGGACCCTGGAGAGCTGGCCGAGAACCCCGAGGCTTTCCAGGAAGCCTACTCGGTGCTCGTTCTGGCCCACTACAGGAACGAGCCCGACGACATCATGGTGATGCTGGACGCGCCCCACCACGGCCTTCGGGCCCTAAGGAGTCGGGGCGGCATGCCCGCGTTGCTGGAGTACAGCGTGGAGGAGCCCGCCCAGCCCCGGGAGGCTCGCCTCGTGCTGGACAGACTCGCCCTCTACTGCGGCGACCACGACCTCAGGGGCCTCAGGATTGTGAGGATAGCAGTGCACCCCGAAGTGCAGAGGAGAGGGCTGGGCTCCAGGCTCCTAGCGGGCCTCGAGGACGAGGCCCGGCGTCAGGGCTACGACTACGTGGGAAGCATATTCTCGAGACACGAGGTCCTCGGCTTCTGGCTCCGCAACGGCTACCTGGTGACCTACATATCGCCCCGCTACAACAGGGCCACGGGGGAGAAGAACCTGGCTGTAACAAAGCCCCTGACACGGCGCGGCGAGGAATGCGTTGAGTGTGCGGCGAAGGCTCTCAAGCTACGCCTACTGCTCTCCGGCCACAGCATATACAGGGACCTGGCGGCCGAGAAGATAGCCCAGATCCTCCTCCACAACCCGTACCCGGTGGACTACGAGATCCCCCTAACCGAGGAACAACGGCGTAGGCTGGAAGAATACCTCTCAGGAAGCCTGGAATACGAGGCGGCCCACGACGCCCTCTACCCCGCCATAATATCAACGCTAGCCCGCACACCCGGCGACGCCCTGCAACGGCTACTCGACGAAAAAGGCCTGGTGGCAGTCATAGCCAGGGTGATCCAGGGGAAGCCTCTGGACGAGGTCGCAGCCATCCTGAGGGTGGATCCCGGCTCCGCCGCCGAGCTCGTAGATAGGTCGGCAAGGCACTTACTACGCCACATAGCTAAAGACTAGGTAAACATATTAACCTTGATACAAAAAATCATGGTGTACCGTGGTGTCCAGACTAGTAGCCATTATGCCGCTGTGCCTGATGCTTGCCGCGTTTATGGCTGGTCCTACGCTAGGGGTAGAGGCGTCAGCCAGCAACGTGGTTGTACTCAAACTGGAGATCGACCACCATGTCTGGTATAAAGGTGACAACTACATCATACTGGACAAGGCAAAGTACGAGAACCTGCCCGACCGGTCCCTACCCGAAATTCTGTCCAGGCTCATGGAGGGCCTCCCCTCAACACCGCTCACAGGGGAGGAGAGAGAAGCGATCAGGGCCCTGCTAGGAGGGGTCCTTGGAAACTCGTCGGTGTCGGTAACGTTCTGGCTTAGAGTAGCATACGTGAGGACAGCGGCTCTAGCGGAGAACCTGGCCCTCCTTAAAGAAGGGCTGGCCAGAATAGCGAGAGACCATGAGATAGGCATAGTGGTGCTGGTGCTCCCGATAAACCAGAGCCGTCAGACAGACCTAGGTGACTGGCGCGTCCGCTACGAGATCATGAGAAGTGTTGCGCGGGTGCTCGACTCGATAGTCCTTGACGCGGATGCTAGGAGCCTTTACGGCATACCTGGTGCCGACTCCTCAGAGGTCCCCAGGCTTCTCAGCCAGCTCGCCGGAACGGTCAATGCCTCCTATTTCAGCAGCGGTGGATACTTCCCCTACTCGATAACTTGGCTTGGACCCATGCTCCATGTGCAGATATACGTGGAGAACGCCAGCATGGAGGAAGCCGTAGAGGTGGTGAAGTATCTGAGAGACAAGGCCAACCTTAGCGAAGAACTACCAGTACTGTTCAGCCTGGTCCCCGTCAAGCATTACTACGACCCTCTAGTCGAGGAAATAGACAAAGCGGTCACCGCAACCACCACGGAAGAACCCGGAGAAGCGGCAAGC
>WAQK01000107.1 GCA_015520265.1 Pyrodictiaceae archaeon
GCTACCAGGCTGGTTACGAAAGGCTTATTACATCATTTTAATGATGATTATTGTAGGGATGATTATTGAGAGAATTATTCGTGAACCGCGACAGGGAGTTAGAGGCTCTAGAGGCCGAGATCGGGGCCGAGGGGCTTAGAATAGCCCTAGTCTACGGGCGTAGAAGGGTAGGCAAGACGTGGCTGGCCCGCGCGCTTCTCTCAAAGCTAGGCGGAACCTATGTCTTCGTCCCTGAAGGGGGTAGAGTCGAGCTTGCCCGCAGTCTTGTGGAGAGGCTGAAGCAGACCTGCAGGGAGCTCAGACCTGGATCCTGGGAGTCCATTCTTGAAGGATTGGCCAACTGCGCCGCGGATAAGGGAGGTCTCCTGGTCGTGATAGACGAGTTTCAGAGGCTCGGTGCCGAATTCGCGTCCCAGCTACAACTACTGGTAGACACTAGGCCGGAGGCTCCCCTGAAGCTCATCCTCCTGGGTAGCGCTGTCTCGGCTGTGGAGCGACTTGCAGGGGTACTGGGCCCCCTTTATGGGAGAAGCTTAACGATAAGGCTGGCAGGTTTCAGGTTTCTGGAAGCCTACGTCTACCTCAGGGAAACCTTGGGCGCCACCCCCTTGGAGGCGTTCAGGCTCTATGCCGTGCTGGGAGGCTCGCCTTACAACCTATCCCTAGCCAGGAGTAGGGACTGGAGGAGAGAGGCGCTAACCCATATACACAGCGTGTATGGGAGGCTTTACGAGGAGCCGATCCACATACTGGCCTCCGAGACAAGGGACCTGGGAACATACACCACCATACTGGCGGCTATAGCCTCTGGCAGACAAAGCTTCAGCGAGATAGCGCACCTCGCGAAAAGGACGAGCCTGATCAAATACCTGGAGCTGCTGAGAAGCCTAGGCCTGGTGGAGAGGGTGGTGCCTGCGGGTGAGGATCCGCTGAGGACCAGGAAGGCAAAATACATGATTTCAGACCCCTACTGGGACTACTGGTTCAAAATGATCTATCCCCGCCGAGACGAGGCAGAAATCACGGGCGAACTAGCCATAGACGAAGATCTAGCCGAGAAACACATGTCAGTATGGTTCGAGAGGGTGGCCAGGGAACTCGTTTCCCGGATCCACGGTGTCAGGGCGGCGCCCTGGTGGAGCAAAGCCACAGAGATAGACATCGTGGCACCCACAGGGAAGGGCGCCTACGTCTACGAGGTGAAGTATTCGAAGCTGGACTCCAGGGAGGCGGAGAGGGAACTCAACAAACTTAGGGTTAAAGCCAAGGCTTTACCCATGCCAGCGGTTAAGCTAAGGCTAATAACTATTGAGACGGAGAGGTCTGGAGACGACTACGAGGCCTGGAGCTTCGAGGATCTCGTAGCTTACGCCCTCAAAAAATCGAGGATTGGCGTGAGGGTGATTGACTAAGAGCGTAGCTACCTCAGCTGCCTGGAGCGGCCTAACGGATATGGACCGGTGTACTCTGACCACTTACTTCAGACTGGCGAGGCCTCCAAGATGCCGGAGCTATGAATACCCGGCAACTTCGAGCGGCTCCGAGACGCCATCGGGACATGGTTCTACATCAAGACCATTGTCGAGTATCAGCTGGTGGTTGACGCGTATACCATGGGGGTACCCGGCGACCCGGACTACAGATGCCTTGAAAACTTCTTGGCCATCGGGGCTCTACGAGGAGAGTAGCTTTGAGATAGTGTTCAGGGTCCATGTGTACTTCGGGCAGGGGTGGCGGCTAGCCTCAACGCCCTGAAGCGGTTTCCAGGGGCCTAGCCAGCTGCTCAGCCTGATCTCTGGAGCCACCGCTTATACTGGATCATCTTCATGGCGGTCTCCATGATGTTGGGCAGCGGCTGGCCAGGCGGCGCTCCTGAGAGCTCCATGAGGGCCCTTTCCAGGTTGGGCACGATCCTCTCAGGGTCTCCCCACTCGGCGAACCTGCCGAGCCTTACCTTCTTCGCCATCTCGAGGAGATCCTCCCCGCTCCCCGCGATCCTCTCGGCCTCCTTAAGGACTAGTTCGAGGTACTCCTTCGCCTCCCTGACCCCCTCCTTCCCGGTCACCGGGCCGTGGCCAGGCACGTAGGTCTCGGCGTCCATGTCCAGCAGTTTTTCGAGGGCCTCTATCCACCCTGAAATGTGAGCGTCTATAGCCAGGGGCGTAACCCTGTAGAACACCAGGTCCCCAGTGAATACGATCTTCTCGCCGGGCAGGTAAACTATGCTGTCTCCCGGCGTGTGGCCGTGGCCCACATGGATGAACTCGGCCCTAGGGGCCCCGGGAGCCCTGAGCACCAGCTTTTCGCCGGTGAAGGCAGCGTCGGGGACCCTGTACCTGGCACCCGTGAAGTCGAGGTCGGGGAACAGGGCCTTGTACATGGAGGGATCCAGGCCCAGCATGGACTCTATCATCCTAGCCGTCGACTCGTGGGCCAGGACGGCGGCATCGACCATGTGGGTGGTCCAGGCGTGGTCACCGTGGTGGTGGGTGAGGAGCACCAGCCTGGGCTCCTTGACGCCCCTCTCCCCCGCAGCCGCCAGCAGACGCTGCATCCTCACAGCGTTGTACTGGGTGTCGATGAGCGCCGAGTACTCGTCCCCGGCCAGGAGGCCTGAGTTGCTCTTGAACCAGGTGCCCTCAGGGTCTATGTAGGCGTAAACCCCCTCTGCCAGCCGGGTGAAGCCGCCCCTCCACTTCAAGGCTCTACGCCCCGAGGTGCT
The DNA here is from genome assembly GCA_015520265.1 of Pyrodictiaceae archaeon. Classification (GTDB taxonomy): domain Archaea; phylum Thermoproteota; class Thermoprotei_A; order Sulfolobales; family WAQK01; genus WAQK01. The sequence continues at coordinate 2,723 of WAQK01000107.1, forward strand.
TCTTGAACCACTCCAGCTCCACCCTGGCCACCTCGTGGACCAGGGGCAGCTCGTACACCTTGAAGTGGCCCACCGGGTACTTGACCACCCTCACCTCCGCCTTTATCCTGGAGGCGACCTCCTCCACCACGTCTGGTGGCGTGGTCTCGTCCTTCTCCGCGACGACGAACAACACGGGCCTGGAGACCAGCTCTGCGTAGAAGCCGGGGTTGTAGGCCAAGATCCTGTCGATGCTGTCGAGGGTGATGTAGTTCCTGAAGGTGGGGAACTGGGCCGCATACTTGGTGTAGAACTCCACAGCCTCCCTCGCCGTGATTATGCTGGGGCCTCCCTCCTCCGAGACTATGGGTATTGTTGCCGGCTCGCCGCGGCAGCACTGCTCCCTGCCGTACTCGGCCAGCTGGAGCACCGGGTCAAGGGTGCCGAAGTACCTCATGGCCGTCCGGTAGCTGTACAGGTTGGGGACCTGGGCCACGCCGCACCTGACGCCCGGGGGAGGGAAGGCCAGCAGGGTGAGGACGTGGCCGCCGCTGAAACTGGTGCCCCACACGCATATCCTGTCCGGATCCACGAAGTCGAGGCTCCTCGCATAGGCTATGGCGCACCGGTAGTCGGCCACCTGGTCCTCAGGGTACAGGGCCTGCCGGGGCTCCCCCTCACTCTCCCCGAACCTCCTATAGTCGAACGTGAGGACAGCGAGGCCCTCACTGGCCCAGAGCGAGGCATATTCCTCTGTGTGCATCTCCTTTACAGCGCCGAGCCCGTGGGCCATGACTACTGCTGGCACTCTGCCCTCCGCCTCAGCAGGCTTGTAGAGGATGCCGCTACACCTGAGGCCGGAGCAGGGGAACCAGACCTTCTCTTTAACGTATGGGCTGGGCATGGGCCGCACCTTAGGGTGTAGGTGGCCTCGTCTGTTTAAACGTTTTCCCACCGGTTAACGTGTGGGGGTTAGAGGCCCCAGATCCGCCTCCTGGCCACCGGGTCCTCCAGCATCTTGTGGGGGTCGCCCTCGTAGATTATCTCGCCCCTGTCGATGCCGTATGCCTTGTCCACCAGCTTCCGCACCCTCTTCAGGTTGCCCGACTCTGTTATGAGGAGGGAGACCCCCGAATCCCTGATCTCGGCGAGGGCCTGGGTAAGGCTTGCCACTATCTTTGGTGCCAGGCCCTCCAGAGGCTCGTCTAGGAGTAGGATCCTGGGGTTTCTGACCAGGGCCCTGGCGACGGCGAGCATCTGTTGCTCCCCTCCGCTGAGGTGGATGCCCAGCCTCCCCCTGATCTTCTTCAGCTCAGGCATTATGCTGTAGATCCACTCCAGCAGGTCCTCGGGGACCGGTCCTCCCCGAGCCACCTCCAGGTTCTCCTCCACAGTGAGGTCTGGGAATATCATCCTCCCCTGCGGCACGTAGCCTATGCCCAGCGCCGCGACGTGGTAGGGCTTCATCCTGCTGGCCTCATAGGTTCTCCCGTCCACGGCTACCTCCACCCTACCCCTGTAGGGCTTCAGGATCCCCATGATGGTCCTCAGCGTGGTGGTCTTGCCGGCGCCGTTCCTCCCCACCAGCGCTACGCTGACGCCATCCCCCACCTCCAGGCTCACGCTCTTCAGGACATCGATACCTCCGAGCCTAACCCAGACGTCTTCAAGCCTCACCCTCACGCCTCCTCACCCAGGTACGCCTCCTTCACCCTCGGATCTCTCCTAACCTCCTCGGGCGGCCCTTCAGCGAGAAGCCTACCCTCATGCATCACCATCACCCTGTCCGACACCTCGAAAACAACGTCTAGGTCGTGCTCCACCACCACTATAGCCACGCCAGCCTCGTCCCTAAGCCTCTTAAGTAGCCCCGTTACGAGGGGCTTCTCCGCCGCGCTGAGCCCGGCGGTGGGCTCGTCTAGGAGCAGGATGTTGGGCTTCGAGGCCAGGGCGAGGGCCATGTCTAGCACCTTCTTCTCGCCGTGGGAGAGGTCCCTGGCCAGCGACTCGGCCTTGCCTGCGAGGCCGAAGAACTCGAGGAGCCTCCAGGCCTCCTCCTCGACGCTGGCTATACTGTAGTAGGGCTTGAGGGTCCTCGAGTAAACCCCGGTCGCACCCACCAGGGCCGCCCTCAGATTGTCTATCACCGTCATATTGTCGAAGATGTTGGGCACCTGGAAGGCCCTGGCGACGCCGAGCCTCGTTATCCTGGCTGGGCTCCAGCCGGTCACGTCGACATACCTGTCGCCTCTCCTGACCACCACCCTCCCTGAGTCGGGCCTGATTATCCCTGAAACCAGGTTGAGCAGAGTGGTCTTCCCAGCCCCGTTGGGCCCTATGATGCTGAGCGTCTCCCCCGGCATAACGTGGAGAGAGACGCCGTCCACAGCCCTCACGTTGCCAAAGTACTTCCTAAGATCCTCTCCCCTCAGGACAGGCTCCATCATCCCTCACCCCTCAGCTGCTTCATCAGCGCGCCCACTACGCCGCTGGGGAACAGGTAAACTATAGCTGCCAGTATCACGCCCATCACCAGGAGCCAGTACTCGGTCACGTCCATAGCGTAGTTGGCTATGAATACATAGAGGATTCCGCCAATGAAAGGGCCCAGGAACACCCTGGTGCCCCCCAGGATGGCCATGAACACTATGGCGGCGCTGAAGGTCCAATAGAGGCTGTCAGGCGTTACGGCACCCTGGAGGGGGCTGTAAAGCATGCCTGCAACCCCCGTTATGAGGCCGCTAACCACGTAGCTGAGAAGCCTTATCCTCGACACGGGGTACCCGACAACCTCGGCCCTGTACGGGTTGTCCCTGATGGTCTGAAAGGCGAGGCCCAGCGGTGTCTCCAAGAACCTCCAGACGGCAACTAGCATCACTAGGACCGCCACCACGACAACGTAGTAGAACCTCTCCACGCTACCTAGTGGCCTGGGGAGCCCGTAGAGCCCCTCATCGCCGCCCGACACGTCCCTCCACTTGAGCAACACGGCATAGACAAGCTGGGCGAAGGCCAGGGTCAGCATGGCGAAGTATATCTTGGTATGGCGGAGGCTGAAGAACCCCGTAGCCAGGGCCACCCCTAGCACCAGGGCGAGGGCCAGGGCAAAGGAGCCCGCGTAGCCTAGGCCCAGCTTGACCAGGCCTATGGCGACGCCGTAGGCTCCGAGGCCCCAGAACATGGCATGGCCGAAACTCAGCAGACCCGTGTAGCCGAAGAGCACGTTGAACCCCACGGCGGCTAGGCCGTAGAGCACCCCCACAGCCACGAGCCTCGTGTAGAAGGGCCCCGCGTAGAGAGGTACTGTGAGCAGCACTGCGCCCAGGACAGCTATACCGAGGGGGCCGTCCACCTCCATGAAGCTTTTCCCAGCCATGACGGTTTCACCTCCTCTCCCTCTCCTCCCTGCCGAACAGGCCGACGGGCTTCACCAGCAGAACGGCGGCCATTATAATGTAGATCAGCGCTATCTCCATGATAGGGTAGGTTGCCGCCATAAGGGTCCTCGCAAAGCCCACTATGAGGGAGCCCACCAGGGAGCCCGTTATGCTCCCCATTCCTCCGATCACTATGACGGCAAAGGACAACACTATGATCTCGGTGCCCATGCCTGGGTAAGCTGTGAGGATGGGCGCCGCCACGGCGCCAGCGAGCCCCGCCAGCGCTGCCCCCAGGGCGAAGGCGGCTACGAAGACCCTATCGGTGTTCACGCCGAGGGCAGCGGCTATCTCGGGGTTGTGTGCGGTGGCCCTCATCTGCTTCCCCAGCATTGTCTTGGAGAATACCAGCCAGAGCAGCCCAGCGACGGCGAAGCCTACCAGGATCACTGCTACAAAGTAGTGGGGCACCGTGAACCTGCCTATCCTCAGACTGCCTCCTGCCAGCACTGTGAAGGACTTGTACTCGGCGCCCCACAGCATTTTGACAAGGTCGTCAAACACAAGGATCAAGGCGTAAGTGGCGAGGAGCTGGAGCTCTTCCGGCTTCCCGTAGAGGGGCCTGATAAGCCCCCTCTCAACGCCGACCCCCAGTGCCGCCAAGGCTGCAAGCGCTACCAAAGGTGCTACCAGGAAGTAGAGGGTCGAGCCGCTAGCCCACAGGATTATCACCGTGTAGGCCAGATAGGCTCCAACCATGTAGAAGGCCCCGTGGGCCAGGTTCAGGATCCTCATGATCCCATAAATTAAGCTGAGACCCGAGGCTACGAGGAACAGTATAGAAGAGTAAAAAAGGGCGTTGATGGTCTGAACCGCTACGTAGTCTAAGCTAACCATTGCCTGCCCCTCACTGCCCCGCGGCATATGTGAGAGGCTAGCCGCACTTCACATAGGTGGTCTTGGGCGGCGGAAACACCCTGCTGGGGCTGAACACTCTAAGGTCCTTAAGGATGGGGTGCGGGTAGCCCTCAGGCCCTCCCTTGACCAGCTTGCCCCAGTAGACCTCATACATGCCCTGATGGTCATCGGGCCTAATGTACACAGGGCCCATGGGGCCCGCCACCGCTAGGCCTTCCAACGCCTTGGCCAGCTCGCCGGGGTCGGGCCACCTGCCCAGCTCCTCGTAGGCCCGCTCCACGGCGGCTTTCAGGGCGTAGAGGGCCGTGTAGCTGGTGCCCGCTACGTATGCCGGGTACTCGCCGGTCTTGGCGCGGAACTTGTCGACGAACTGTTTGTTGAACGGGTACACGTCGTGGGGCGGGTAGAGGAACCAATACCTCCCGCTGCCCCACACGTCGACGCCGCTGGGAACGTTTTCGTCGCCTATGGCCTTCAATGTATCGGTGGCTCCGAGCATCGGGTTGATGTAGGCTTTGAGCCTGCCGAGTAGCCCTTTTGCCTTTGCCTGCTTGAAGAAGTTGGCGGCATCGCCTCCCCACAGGCTAGAGAACAGTATGTCGGGTTCAGCGCTGATCAGAGAGTCTATATAGCTGGTGTAGTCAGGGGTTCCAAGAGGCACATAGATAGGGTCGACGAACTCGACGTTGGGGAGTAGCTCCTTGAGCTTAGTGGAGAACACGGTCCAGGAGTCCCAGCCGTAGGCGTAGTCGGGCCCGATGCTGGCCACCCTCACGGTGTCTGGGTAGTTCTCGGCCGCCAGGTGGGCCGCGGCTATGTCTATGGGCTCCTCGTACATGCTCACCCTGAATATGTATTTGAGGTCGTTGCACTCGGTGAGCTTAGGGGTTGCTGCGTGAGTCACGATTAGAGGCACCTGGAGGTCCTGCTCTATGGTCTTGATGACCTTCAAAGCATCGCCACTGCTGTCCAGACCGATCAGCACCTCAGCACCCTCATCCTCAACCATCTTGACTAAGTTGTCTATCACATGCTCCCTGTCAGCCTCGTCCTTCGAGGTGAACTCTACCTTCCTCCCCAGGATCCCGCCAGCGGCATTTATCTCGTCTCTAGCTAGTTCCAAGCCAGCACTGGCCATTTGCCCGTAGGTTCCAAGGGCTCCGGTCATAAAGTACATGAACCCTACCTTGAGGGGCTTCGACGGGACACCAGGGAACCCTGTCGCAGTCTCAGTGGTTGTAGGCGCCGCGGCCCGCTTGCCCAGGCCGTAGCCCGCACCCAGGCCTATGGCTAGCCCCACTATCCCGGTTCCAGCGATTTTGAGAAAATCCCTTCTGGATACGCCCTCTTTTTCTCCCATAATAATTCACCCCTATTATGATGGGTCACGTTGAGGCGAGAGGTTAAATATTTTACACTACGATTAGAGTTTATCAGCAGTTCTACATATGTAAAAACGGTTGGTTATAATAGACCCCAGAAAATGACATGTACAATAATCATATTGCCTCATGTAGCCACATGGATCCCTCGGGCAGCTCCTTGACCCGCGGCATGCCTCCCAAAGGCCTCGTTAGAAAGGCCCTAAGCAGAGTTCCCGAGTTCCGAGAATTCCTGCTCGTAGAGGAACTCTACGAGAGTAGTAGGAGGCTTGTCGAGAAGCACGGTGATGTGGCTGAGCGTGTAGAGGTGGGGGAGTCGAGGGCCGGGCTCCCTGTGGAGGCCCTTATACTGAGGGGCGGCGAGGAGAAAACGGTTCTGGCCTACGCGTTCCCCCATCCCAACGAGCCGGTCGGCTCCCTGACCCTGGAGGTCCTCACGTGGATCCTGGCCAGGGACAGAGAGTTCCTGAAGGGGCTGAACGCCACCTGGATCGTCGTGAAGGTGGCCGATGTCTACGGCGCCCTCCTCAACGAGGGGTGGTTCAAGGGCCCCTTCACCTTGGAGAAGTATTTGCTCAACTACTATAGACCGCCGCCCTACAAGCAGGTGGAGTGGACTTTCCCCATAGAGTACAAGACGCTGAGATGGGACAAGCCGACGCCGGAGACGAGGGCCCTCATGAAGCTGATAGATGGGTGGCGGCCAACTCACCTCTACAGCCTCCACAACTCCTACTTCACCGGCACCTTCTACTACGTCTCCAGGAAGCCCCCGGCCCACGTCATGGAGATGCTGGCTGAGGTGCCGCGGAGCCTGGGTGTGCCGCTCCACAAGGGTGCGCCCGAGGCGCCATACATGAAGAAGCTGGGTGAAGGCGTGTTCACCATGTACAGCATAGTCGACGAGTACGACTGGCTGGAGAAGCACAGCGGCAGGGACCCGGCCGAGGTGCTCAGGGTGGGTGACAACGGGTACGGCTACGCGCGGCGCGCTAACCCCGGCGTGTTCGCCATGATATGCGAAGTGCCCTACATATACGACGACAGGCTGGACAACCCTACGAGGATAGGCATACCGCTCAGGGAGATCTACCGGCTAACCCAGGAGAGGGGCAGGGAGAACCTGGAGGAGATGAGGGGCTTCACAGAGAAGGTGGACCCCCACGTGTCGCCGGACAACCCCTACTACGAGGGCTGGAGGGAGTTCCTCGAGTACCTGGAAAGCTATGACAAGGCAAGTGAGGGCTGGCTTGAGGAGAAGCCCGGCCTCGACAAGCCGGCAACGGTGGCCCAGGCCCTCCACGCCTACATGACCACCGTGTGGGAGCGCATGGCCTTCTATAGCAGGATGTACAAGGCCCTGGCCTATGAGGAGAAGCGCGGGAGAAGGGTGCCGCCAGGCCTCAAGGAGGAGGCCCTGGCCAGGATGAGGAGGAACCTGGAGTTCTTCGAGAACCTTGTGGAATACAGGGTTATCCCTGTGGAGAGCCTGGTTAAGATACAGCTAGCCGCAGTTATCTCAACAGTGGCTCAGAGTCCGGCATAGATATATGCTTCTCTATACAGAAATTCTGCTAATAATGCGTAGTACGGGTGGCCTTGGGATGAGGAGACCAGCCTACCTCATACTATGCATCGTGATGGTGGCTGTGCCCGCCGTTCTCGTTGCACAGGAGAGCCAACCTGATGTGGGGCGGTTTGCGCCAAGCCTAGAAGAACACGTCTGGCTGTTGGTCAAGGGGCCCTCGGAGAGCACGTTCCACTCAGACTCTCCGGCCCCGAGGGTTCCGGAGGAGCTTTACAGGGTCAACGTTAGCACCAATATAGGCGGCTACCTGGCCTACCCCCTGGTGGAGGACGGGAAGGTGTTCCTAGCGGATGGGGGCGGCGTCTACTCCCTAGACCTGGAGACGGGCAAGCTGCTCTGGGGCGTCGAGATCTATTTTGACGACCTGCATTCAAGGAAGATTGGGTGGCCCCAGCCCTGGTATCTGTGGAGGGCGCTGGGCCTCTACAGGCTGGTTGTCTCCTATGGTCTGGGGAAGGCAGTCTACGTAGCCACCGATGCTGGCGAGGCCGGGGCCAAACTCTTGGCCCTGGACAAGGATAGTGGGGACCTCCTGTGGGTAGCAAACGTGAGTGGCAACACCTACTCCAACATGGTGGTTACCGGGGGCAGAATATACTTCGGCACAATCGAGGGCTACCTGCACTGCTTCTCCGAGGAGGGCAGACACCTCTGGACCGCTAATCTTGGGGAGGGCGGGGTCAGGGGCCTGGCATACGGCGAGGGCACACTCTACGCCAGCCTGGAGACCGGTGTTAAGCTATATGCCGTCGACGCAACCACGGGCTCGGTGAAGTGGACCTACAGCCATGACGCCGGGGTAGGTACACCCATGTACCTGGACGGCATGGTGGTCTTCACGGATGGCGTGGGCAGGGTCGTCGCGGTCTCCGCTGAGGGGAGTCTCCTCTGGGAGGCGGGCGTCGGCGCTGGGAGCACGGCGTGGAGCGACTCGTACCTCGCAGCCGGCGATGGCGTGATCTATGCCTCAAGGATGCTTGGCGAGGAGCGGGGCCTGGTCTCCCTCACGGTGGAGGGGGCCGAGGCTGGCTCCTACGCTCTCCACGGCGACGAGCTGCCGTGCCAGCCTGTTGCCGCCGGGCCCCTAGTGTTTCTGCCTGCAAGAAACGACACGCATGGAATCATACATGTACTCTGGAAAGGCAAGGTTGAGCTGCACACCCTGACCATGGCTGGCGAAGAGGTGTTCTGCCCCACGGTCTCCGTGGCTCGAGGCGAGGTTTTCGCGGTGTTCTCCTGGGACAGGGTCCTCCAGGTGTTCAAACGCATGGGCGACCGGGAGGCCCCCACAATAATCAGTGTCTCCCAGCCTGGCACCGTGCCTGCGGGCAGGGAGCTCAAGGTGAACGCCACCATCCGCGACGCTAGAAGCGCCGTCTACAAGGTCATACTAGCCTACAGGGTCAACCAGGGCCCGTGGAGCTTCACGGAAATGACGCCAATCAGGAGGTACATCGCCGAGCCAACAGGAGGATACGGCTTCACCGAGGAGGCCTACACGGGCAGCATACCGGGCCAGAACCCCGGAGCCACAATCGACTACGTGGTGGTAGCCATAGATAACGTGGGCAACACAGCCTACTCAGAAACCCTCCACGCAACAGTGGTGCAGGAGGAGACTACCACAACCACAACGACAACCATGCCACCAGCCAAAACAACGACAACAACCACGCCGCCCACGGAGACCACAACATCACCCCAGGAAACCCGTACAAGCCCTGCAGAGGCTGGACGGGAGGGTGCGCCAACCCTGCTACTGGCCGGACTAGTAGCCGTCATAATTTTGGCAGCAGCGCTGCTAGCCCGCAGCCACCTGGGCGCGCCAAGGTGAAACCCAGGCACATGCATGCCATTAACCAGCCCTAGCCTAGCCCTCAGGAACACCTCCAGATAGGCCAGCATACCCGGCACTCTTACCTCTCCTGCTAGCCGTTCAAGCAAGCTACGGCCCAGAACTCACGGCGGGGACCTGGGGGATCCAGGCGAGCCCCGAGCCCTTCTAGCGGCGAGGCCCAGTACTTCGCGGACAATCTTGGCGGCGGCGAGGGCCGTGACCCCGGAGGGGTCGTGGCTCGGGACAAGCTCCACCACGTCGAACCCCGCCACCTCGAAGTTCAGGGACTTCACAGTGTCGATAAGCTCTCGGGTGCTGAGCCCTCCGGGCTCCGGGTTCCCCACCCCGGGTGCGTAGGCGGGGTCGAGCACGTCGAGGTCGAATGAGAGGTAAACCGGGCTAGCTGATACGTTTATGCCGGGGTTCCGCCTCGCCTCCACGACATCTATGATGCTTATGCCGTGCTCTTCGGCGAACCTGGCCTGCTCCGGGGTCGGGGCCCTGACGCCCACTATTACGACGTCCTCGCCCCTGACAAGCCCCTCCTCCACCAGGCGTCTCAGGGTGCAGGCGTGGCTGTAGGGGTCCCCGTCGTAGCTGGGGTAGAGGTCGGGGTGGGCGTCGAAGTATATGAGGCCCATCCTGCCAGCAACCCTTCTGAGGGCCCTGAAGGCAGCGTACGTTATAGAGTGGTCTCCGCCGAGGAAGAGGAAAAGCTCGCCCCTATACCTCTCCCCGACCACCCTCTCGACCTTCCCGACGACCTCGTCGAAGGTCCTCCCGGCTATGTCGCCCAGGTCCATGTAGCTCCAGGCATCAGCCAGGTTCACCAGGTCCTCGGTGTAGCTGTTGTAGAGCTTGGAGGAGGTGGCCTCCCTGATCGCGGCGGGGCCCTGGGCCGCGCCCCTCCTATAGCTCGAGGACCCGTCCCAGGCTATGCCCAGCAGGTAGAGGTTCGGCTCCTCGGACCTGGGTATGCCGAACATCAACCCGGGGGCACCCTGGCCCTCGGCTACCCTTCCCGGTAGAGCTGGGGCCTCCTCAGGTCGAGGAGGGGCAGTATCTTCCTGACCTCCCTTACCCTGTCCAGGTCCGCCTCCACCTCGACGTAGGTGGGCCCCGGGCCTGCGTCGAGCGTGACGAAACCCATGGGGTCCACCACCAGGCTCCTCCCGGTGAAGCGTTTCCCGGAGAGTATCGGGACTACCATGAACACGGTGTTCTCGTGGGCCCTGGCCTGGGCCAGGAATCTCATGGACTCCTCCTTCATGGGCCCGGCGTACCAGGCCGAGGGGACCACAACGAGCTCGGCCCCCTGGAGGGCCTGGGCCCTGAATATCTCCGGGTACCTTATCTCAAAGCATATAGCCAGGCCCAGCCTGGCCCCGCACGCCTCCACAGGGGTGAAGAGCCTGGAGCCCGGGTAGATCTTGGCTGACTCCCTGTAGCCCAGCACGTCGAACAGGTGGGTCTTATCGTAGACCCCCAGCACCCTCCCCTCGGGGCTGAGGATCACAGCGGTGTTCAGCACCCTCGGCGGCTCGGGGCTCCTCCTGAACAGGGTGGCGACCACGCATGAGCCATGCTCCGACGCGAGCTTCTCCACAGCTCTTAGCCAGGGGCCCGGCTCCTCCAGGTCCTCGGCCTGCTCCCAGAGCTTCTCGAGGGGCATGTCGGTGGGATCCACCATAGCGTACTCCGGCATAACCAGGAGGTCCGGCTCCCTTATCCTCCTCGAGAGGCTGTGTAGGCCCTCGATGGCCTCCTCCTTGGACCCGGACGCGGCGAGCTGCAGTATGCCTAGCCTGAGAACCCTCCCAGCCAACCAGGGGCACCCCGAGGATACTGGAGCTCATCCCTATTCACTGCTTCGCAACCAGGGTCTCGGCGGAGACCTCGACCACACATCTCACCGCCTCCAGTATCTCCCTGTACGGCAGCATGTTGCGGAGGCCGAGCCGCATAGCGGTGTCGGTGCTAGGGGGCAGGTGGAGGAACCCTCCCGGAACACCGGTCCTCGAAGAATAGCTCATCACCGTGTATCCCACGGCGTTGCACAGATAGGTCCCGATGGAGACGCTGGGCCTCAGCTTCAGCCCCCTCGCCTCGGCGCACTCCTCCACGATCCTCCGCACCGGGAGACCCGTATACGCCACCGGAGGCCCCTCGGGCTCCAGGGGCTCCAGCCTGGCCCTATACCCCTCGACGTCGGGCGATGAGAAATAAGCAGTGTTCGCGGCGGCCAGCTCGATGAGCACGGCGTTTGCTGCGGGGTGCAGACCGGTCGACACGACGAGGACGGGCCTATACTCCTCGAGCAGCTTCCTAAGCATGGGGAGAGCCCTTCTCAGGGACACTGGGAGGACCGTGCCGACAACCCTGAAACCCCGGATGGTGGTGCCGTCGAGGTCCTCCGCCACCTGGCCGCTAACATTGTACACATACCTCCCATAGTAGCTGAAACCTGAGACAAGAATGGTTCTATCCAATCTGGTACTCCCAGGCTCTGGAGATCCAGCTAATTGGTTAAAACATTAGCAGTAATGCCGAGGCAAGAACTGCTCGGGAGTCTATCCAATTATCTCTACATTGTCGTTGTATATAATTACTAGTTTTCCCTCGATATCTTTCCCAAGTCTATTTAACGTTTCGATAAGCCTCTCTGCTGTTAAGCCTGGAAGCGCGGGGTGTATTCTGAGAACAATTATGCCTGGATGGCTTCCCGGAGGGTACTGTAGTTCATCGGCGAAATCGCTATCCCGCGTCACAAGGATGGCTTTCTTCTCCTTTGCTATCCTAACAACTGTCTTGTCATCAACACCTCTGGGCACGTATTCTACAGTGTAGCCCCTCGCATTCAGCTCCCTTAAAACGCTTCTCGGTACATTCTCGTCAAGCAGGAAGCGGAAGAACACGTCTTTCCCTCCTGAGGAGTTCGGCGGCCAGTGCTATGGCCTCCAACACCATTTCTCTGGTCAACTGTGGGTATTCCTCAAGAACCTCCTCTATGCTCATACCTGAGGCCAGCATTTCAAGAACGTCTGATACCAATACCCTGGTTTCCTTAAATACGGGTTTCCCGTGGCACACCTTGGGGTCGATCGTTATCCAGCGGAAACGCCTTTGCACCAAGATCCCTCACCCCTAATCTATACTGCTAGGCTTCTTTTAATCTAGCTCCTGAAACGCGTCCCGAACCAGGGTTAAACGGCTCCTATATAGGATTGAAGACCTACCAGCTCTGCCCCGGTGAGGACCATGCTAGGAGAAGGGGGTAGTTGGTGTAGAGCGCCAGGTAGGCTATGGCGGTTGTCTCCACGTTACAGGCACCTCCGAAGACAGGCTCCCCCTCCTCTACCCAGTAGTCGGTCAGCAGGCCACCATGAGGGTCCTGTACCTTTGCCAGTATTTCTACCCATATTTCGGCTAATCCTCTGTATTTAGCAGCAAAGTCGGGGTCTAGGGCTCCTAACATGCGGTAGGCGTAGAGGGCGAGTGCCACCTTGTAAGTGTCGTAGCAGCCTCTATCATTGGCGGCCGAGTCGTTGAATCCATATCCGTCCCAGAGTCCCAGGAGAGTTTGCTTGAAGAGTTTTTCGGCCTCCTCGATGCTTCCTTCCAGAGTCTTGTTGATTATGGCGTAGACTATCCTGTCGGCATACTTCCACCACTCCAGATGTTCTTTCCTGGCCACCGTGGCGTAGATCTCTACATCGCACTCCGGGGCCTCGGCTACGGGTATGTCGCTGGTGTTGCGGGTGTAGTTGGCGCTGCTCCCCAGGACCGGGGCGGTGTGTATGCCGTTGTTGTAGTATCCGTACCTCCACAACGCCTCGACAAGGGCCGCGGCGAGCTTGGGGGAGAAGATGGACAGCACGGGTAGGGCTAGTACGCCGTCGCCCGCCAGGTAGGCGCGTCTGTGGTCCGTGTAGCCGGGGTGGGGTGTGGCCCTGAGGAGCCCTGTACATGTCGCCATGCTGGCCATGAACTCCTCCATGAGGGCCCTGCTGGGCCCTGTGGTCCCCACCAGTAGGAGGGGGTCCTGTTTCAGCACTGCTATGAATATCCGGGTGAGGTCGTAGAGGAGGCGGTTCTCTTCTCCGGTCTTCCCGTCTATGTGGGGCTCTATCTGGCTCCTTTCATGGTACTCGTTCCAGGAGTATATGGCGACTATGCTTATGTTGCCTCTGCGCCCCAGGACCCAGAGCCACTGGTTGATGTACCATCCCTTGGAGAGGTCCGGGTCCAGGGTTATGTTCTCCTTCTCGGCGCCCGCCTCGACCATGTGGCTCGTGTCTATCCTGGGGGCCAGCGCCACGTACCCGTCCCGAGCTATGGTGAGGGCTCCTGCGAGCCCCGCGTCATTGTGGGGCCAGAGGTACCAGTCGCCTCCGTCCACAAGCCTGATGGTGTACCCGCTGAAGGCCTGTCGTGGGTCGAAGGAACTGCCTATGGGGCTGTAGGCCAGGATCAGGGGTTTGCCTTGGAGGTGGAGGTACTTGTCCCTGTGCGGCGCTATGTAGTTTTTCTCAAGGTAGCCGAGCACGTTTCTCCACCACTCCTCCGTATAGGCGTCGGGGTCTTCGCCCCTGTAGGGCTCCACCATCACAGCGAACCTCAGCCCCGCCACACGGGTCTCCAGCAGCTCTACGAGCACCCTGAGGGCCCTGTCACTAGGAGATCCCTGGCCCCACCACGATACTATGACCCCGTCGAAGCCCGCGGCCTCCAGCTGGCGGAGCTGAACCTCCAGGGCACGGGGGTCCGAGCTATTGTAGTATCCCAGCAGGGGCTTGTCCACCACCAGGGTGACGGGGGAGTCGTTCCAGTGCCTCTCCGGGCGGTCGACGCCGTACCAGAGGTAGGTGTAGGCCAGGACGAGGGGCGGCCTGGTGGTTGCAGGAACTAGTCGTTCCCTGAGGGTCCGGGTGACCGTCGTGGTCACCGTGGTTGTCTCGGTCAGGGTCGTTATGTGGGTGAGGGTCTCCGTGGTTGTCTGGGTGGTGGTGTGGGTGACCGTGGTTGGCACGGTGATCGTTTTCATGGGTCCTCGCTGCTGGAGGGCGAGGATCCCTCCCAGAACTACGAGGAGCACTATAACCGCGGCCCAGAGCGCCCTCTCTCCGCGGCTCGTCAAGACTAACACCTAGTGTACTCTAGTTGTAATTTACTGTAGAACCACGTATAAATGGGTTGTCCGGCTACGAATAACCCATTACCGCGTCCCTTATCCTCTCCTCCAGCCTGTCTATGGCCTGGCACCCGCGGGCGGCTGAGAATCCACGCGGCGTCCTCTTCACGCAGCCCAGCGTGTGGAGCAGGCCGAGGAGCTGGGCCAGCATGTTCTCCTCGAAGAACCTCATTATGGTCTCGGCTATCGGCAGGTACCTCCTGTAGACTATTCCTCTGCCCGCAAGGTCGGCGGGCCTTGCCGCGCCGGCTTCCTCCAGGTGGCTCATCAGTGCTCTAAGTGTGTCGATCACCCTCAGCGCGTAGCGTAGCAGGAGGTTGAGGGCTTCGCCGCGCATGTAGGCTTGGGGCTTGTGGCTGGTTGTGAATGCATCGGCGTCGATGCGTGCAGCTGCCTCTATGTCGGCGAGGAAGAGGGTGAGACTGGACTCGGGGTTGCCGTACCAGGGCCCGAAGCCCGCCAGGTCTATGTCGGTTAGGTGGGCGTGGCCGTCTACCTGGAGGAGGGTGTGGGTCCTCATGTGTCCTGGCGCCGCTATGGTTTTGATGCAGAGGCCCTTGATGCAGACATCCTCGCCCGGCTCGAAGTAGTGGGTGGCCCGGGGCGCCTCCTTCACGCCTATGTAGCTGGTGGCGAAGTCGAGCCATTCTCGGTGCACATGGGCCGCGTAGCGTCTGGCCAGGTCCTCGAGGCTCCCGTAGGGCTCCTCGCCTATGGGCGAGTACACATTGACACCGCGGGGGATCAGGTGGTGGCCCGATATGTGGTCTGGGTGGTGGTGCGTGTAGACCACAGCGTCCACCCTGTCCCTGAGGTGTAGGAGCGCGTCGCCGCAGCCTGTGTCCACCAGTACCCTAACCCCAGCGTCCTCGACTAGGAGGCAGTTGCAGCCGGGGAACCTGCCCCCGTTGGGGCCTAGCACTAGTTTTACGCGGGCCAAGGGTGGGCCCCTCAGATTAGCCCTCTTCTACGGAGCATCCATGTAGCCACAGCTATGAGTGGGGGAAGGGCCTCCAGGGGCGCCGTGGTAGCCGGGACCTCGAAGGGCGCTTTATCAGCTATGATGAACAGTGTCAGCCTCATCAGGAGCAGCGGGATGAGCGCGGCGACGACATATACGGCGTAGAGGGCCCCGGATTTCCTGCCCCTTGAAAGCACCGCGGCGGCGAGGATCAGCGGAGCCGCCAGGATCAACGCTGTGGCCAGGAGCACCGTCGGGAACCCTAGGATCATTCCCGGGGTGACCCCGTACCTCTCCAGCACATCGAGGAACTGGAGGGTGAAGCGGCCCGGCCATATCCAGTAGGGCAGAACATACACCAGCGAGGCGGTCATGGGTGCTATCACCGGGCCGGGCGTCCAGCCCAGCCTCCTGGACGAATAGTACGCCGCCGCCAGCCCCAGGAGCAGCAGCACCGCCGCGGCGGCCCTCGGCATCCTGTAGGGAAGCCCCGTGGTCACTACTGGGCCGCTGCGTACCTCCACTACCTCGCCCGTGGCCAGTAGGGGTAGTAGGGGCACGCCGGGCGCGTAGCAGAGGCCGTTGGCCGAGGGCCTCCACCAGGCCCCTATCCCTGCGAGTAGCCTTAGGGGTGATGGCCTCTCAGCGTAGTTCTGGGAGAGCAGGGTAGATGCGGCTTGAGCGCCGCCCTTCTTGAACTCCTCGAGCACCCTTAGTGCTGAGTCTATCCAGCCCTTGCCGGGCCTGTAGTGGTTGTTGTTGGGGGCCAGAGCCACGTAAGTGTCGGCGCCCCTCTCCTCCAGAGCCTTTACCGTGGCCTCCAGCCCCTCGACGGGAAAGTACTCGTCGTGGGTCGAGAAGAGGATGTAGAACACCTTGCCCTCCAGGCTGGGCGCTGCCCATATGTAGGCTAGGGGGTCTGCCAGGCTCAGGTTGTATACAGTGTCCCTGTCCAGTCCTGCTTCAGGGTTGCCGACGAGGTTGGCGAGTCCTCCCGAGGCGGTCATGCAGGGTATGCATCCCGAGGCTACTATGGGTATTGCCAGCGACACGTCGGGGTGCAGGGCCCCCACGGCGAGGCTGGTCATCCCTCCCATGGAGACCCCCATAATGGCTATCCTGCCGGGCTCGGCGCCCAGCTGCTTCGCGGCCTCAACAGCCCTTAGGGCGCTGGTGTAGACGTGGTATAGGAAGAACTCGGAGGGGTTGTTGGTGAAGGCCTTGTCCCTCCACTCCTCGCCTCCCGGTATGCAGGACTCGCCATGGCCCGCAGCGTCTATGGCGAGGACCTTGAACCCCCTGACCGCCAGTTCGGGGGCCAGCCTGACTCCCAGCTCGCTTTCCCTGTCGAAGAACAGGTGGCTGCCGCCCAGCCCGTGGACCAGGATCACCCAGGGCCCGTTGCCGCCGGCATCGTAGAGCCAGGCGTGGATCCGGCAGGCCGGGAGGTCGGGCCTGAGGGTGAAGGTGTAGTGGCTCACCTCGACGCTGACACCCCTATACGTGGTGCTGCGCCTCTCCATCAAGTTCAGGTTGAGGTCGGCTGACCAGTTGTAGCCCCAGAGCTTTTCGAAGTCGGCTCTCAAGGGCTTCAGGGTCTGGGGGTAAGCATTGTGGGAGTAGCTTGTCAGGACGGCCAGGTTCGCTGAGGCGACAAGGATCCCTATAACGTAGAGCGCGATGAGCTTGACACGCCTCTCCACGGCGAGCACCGGTACTACTGTGCCGCCGGGGCGATAAAAATCGTGCCCACGCCCCCGGGGGGTGCGGTTCGTTTTTATCCGTCGAACCCGCATGGTTCTGCGGGACCCCCGCTTGCCTAGTAGCAGGCTCCTCGACGTCCTCAGAGCCGGCCTCCCAGCCTTCGCGTACTTTTACACTGTCGGCACCGTGGGGTTCTGGCTCCCCCTTTTCGCCGAGAGCCTGGGGATGAGCTACACGGGGATCCAGTTGCTCGCCACCGTCTACTTCCTCTTCATAACGCCCAGCACGCTGCTGGCAGGCATCGCGGCCGACGTCACCGGGAGGCCCGACCTGATCATCGTGGCCGGAATGCTGGCCAACGCCGCCTCCACGGCGCTGATGCCCCACCTTACGGGCACCTACGAGCTCCTCGCCCTCAGAGCTGTGCAGGGCCTCAGCTTGGCCACCAGCATACCCGTTGCTCTGGGCAGCCTATCCCTCACACTGGGCGTGGTGGGCGGCGTCACGGCCACCCTAATGTTCTCGGGGCTGGGCATGGTGACGGGCTCCGTGACTGGGGGCTACCTGCTGAGCCGGTACGGGTTTGCCCCAATATTCTACGTAGCCGCCGCCATAAGCGTCGCAGCGGGCCTGCTGGCCCTGGGCTGGAGGCCGGGCATCGTGGTTAGGAGGGAGAACATAGTCGAGGCGCTGAAGAGGCTGCCAGCCCCCGTGGCGGTGGTGGTCGGGGCTCTGGTTGCCAGGAACTTCTTCGCCAGCGGGGTCTTCGCAACCATGTCGATCCTGTTCAGCGATGTCAAGGGCCTCGGCCCCGTGGAGACTGGGTTCGCCATGGCGGTCAACCCCGCCTTCCAGGTGGCCATGAGCCTCGTGTTAGGCTCCCTGGTGCTGGGCAGGGAGCTCTACCTCTACTCCCTGGGCCTCGCGGCTACGGGCCTGGTGTTCCAGCTCTACCTCCACGCCTCCGGGCTCCAGGGCATACTCCTGGCCCAGGCCGTGCTAGGCACCTTCTACGCCATGGTGATGGTGTCGGGCAACACATATATCATCAACAGGGCGCCCCGCGAGATCAGGTACACGGCCTCCAGCCTCTACGGCTTCGCCTTCAACCTGGGATGGGTCCTCGGCACGCCAGTTGCAGGCGCCTTCATGGACAGGTACTCCCTCGAAGCCTGGGTGGCCCTAGCATCATTCGGCTGCGCCGCTGCCGGCCTCCTGGCCCTGGCCGCCAAGACCCTCGATGCTCGCCGCTCCGAGGCCGGAGGGCCGGGCCCTGGAGGCGACGTAGGCTATACCGGCCAGGGAGAAGGTGTAGATGGTGGCGGTCAGCCTTAACGGGAGTTCCAGGTCCACGTCGAGCAGGTAGCCTCCCACCGCTCTGCCCAGGCCTCCCGGCAGGGTCCAGGAGAGGCTTAGGAGGCTGCTGGCCATGCCCTGCCTCTCCCTGGGCACCAGGTTGAGGGTGAAGGCCTGGAGGAGCGGGTTGGCCACGTTCATCATTATTGTCCTCGCTATGTAGAGGGCCGCTGCGACCGGGTAGGAGTTGGTGAGGGTTATCGCGACCAGGAGGGGCACGCTGGGGTACGCGAGGGCCAGGTAGAGTTTCACCGGGCCGCCCGCCCTGTCGGCCAGGGATGGCATCTTCAGCATAAGGAGGCCCATAGCCAGCTGCTCCAGTCCCAGCACGCTTCCCAGCTCCCCGCTGGTAACCCCGTACTTGGCGGCGAAGTAGTAGTCGATGTTATGGATAGCCATGGCGGCTCCGAACCCTACAATCACCTCTATGCCAGCCAGCGCGTAGAAGGTTCTGCCAAGCCCTCTGAAGCTGGGCCTAGCCCTCTCCAAGCCGCCCTCTAAACGGAGGCTCCCTGCAGCCACGGCTGACACCAGGACCAGGAGGCCGGCTACCCGGATACTCCAAGAATACGTCTCGGCCAGACCCGCACCCGTCAGCCTGGAGGCAGCCACAGGGGCCCAGCCCGCGAAGCTCCCCACAGCACCCCCAACCACGTTGGCAGCCGCCAGGAAGCTCAGCGAGTAGTGGAGCCTGGAGGAACTGGAGATCCTCGCCGCATAGGCGGTCCGCGACACCCAGAAAAGACCCCCGCCCACACCGTTCAGCAGGAACCCGGCAACCAGGAACCACCAGCCGCCCAGCGATATCAGGTAGGCGGCCACCGCCGAGACCAGTAGCCCGGCCTGGATAACCCTCCTCGCCCCCACAAGGTCGCTAAGCACACCGGCAGCCAGGGTGGAGAAGGTGGAGGCAAAAACAGCGGAACCCCCCAGCAACCCGTACTCCGACCCACTATAACCGAGAAGCCTCAGATAGGGGGCCAACACAGCCCACGAAAGCCCCCAAGCAACGCCAACAACAAA
>WAQK01000108.1 GCA_015520265.1 Pyrodictiaceae archaeon
GGGTAGTTCCACCACGCCCGGCCCTACCGTCGGGGCTACGCGGCGCCTGGGCCTGTACCTGTAGCTGGCCGGCAGCGCCACCAATGCTGCGAGGGAGGCCGCTATGGAGCCCACCAGTATCTTGAGGAACCTTCTCCTCGTGGACACTTCCAGCCCTCCGATCACCGGTAACTGTGCGCGGGCCGTGAAAACATTGACGCACATGCGCAACCGTTATCCATGCGGGGCCCAATATATGATGGGGCCCTCTCTTGAGCCAGGCGGGATACGTCTTAATGGTGCTCACCGCAGTGACCGGGATACTGGTCATGCCCCTAGCCTACCTCTCAGCCCTCTCCGGACTATGCATGAAGAACCCCGCCCTAGTCGGGGCCCTCACCCTGGGCCTCTTCGAGGACTACGGCATGTGCACCTACCTCCACCTCGACTACACACCCCAGCTCCTCGCAGTGGTGGCCGTGCTCCACACGGTCCTCTCCCTCCAACTCCTGGCCCAGAGGATACCCGCGGAGCACAGGACGTATAGGCTCGTCCTGGACGCATACACATTGCTGGCAATAGCCCTGGGCACGCACCTAATCATAACTCTGCTGGCAGTATACTATATGTCGTAGCTCTTTGGAACCATTAATGGATATAAACCATCATTGGCATATATCCATTAATGGTCCAGGTGCAAAGCATGGAAGAAGCCCACCTAGTCACCATGGATAAGTATGGAAGGGTCAGGTTACCCAAGAATATGGTCAGGAAGCTGAAGACCCGCCGGTTTCTAGCCAAGCGATTGGAGAACGGTATACTGCTAGTCCCTATAACGGAGAAAAACCTAGAGGAGCTCTTCGACTCTATAGAAGTCGACATAGATCCCCGGGTTTTCGCCGAAGGCTACGAGGCGCTAAAGAAGACAGTCCTAGGTCGAGAACCTTGAGGTTTATCGATGCCTCGGTATTCCTATACGCATTCCTCAAACCTAAAAGACCTCTCCCACGTCAAATAGTCGAACTCAAGGAAAACGCGAAGAAAATAGTTTCACGGATAGATGGCGGCGAACGGGTCGTAACCACGGTTGTGCATATATCAGAGATAGCCAACATAGTGGAGGCCAAAGCTTCCCAGCTCCTAGCTGCAACCGTCGTGGAGGCGCTGCTTAGCAAAGAGAACATCATAGTGTACCCAGTTGCGCCGGGAGACTACATTGCCGCAGTGGAGATAGCGAGAACCTACCGGATCGGCGTAAACGACGCGGTAGCCATACTTTACATGAAGGCCGAGGATATAGACGAAATCTACAGCTTCGATAAAGACTTTGACAAAGTGCCGGGAATAACTAGGATAACATCGTGATTTTTATGGAGCCTTGTAGGATCCAAGTACAAATGATTGCTAAATACTAAAGTTATGGCGTTACACGCATCATGGTGATCCGACTGCGGCTTCAGGGTATTATCCCAGCACATCTTGAACAGGTAAGGAGGCCGTATGGGCTAGATATAGCCCTAGGATCCTTCCGCCCAGAAAGGTAAGAGTAATACCCTCCCCATACACGATGGAGCCCCGGTCCTGGGCAATTATTGCCCCATATCTACGACTTCGAGGCGCAACTCCTCGGACCAGCCGCGCCTAGGCTCCACGATCCTCGCCCTCCCGTCGCGCCATACGTAGACGTCCACGGCCCTCTCCACCTTGTAGCCCCTCTCCTCCAGCCTTTTCAGGCCCCGGTACTGGGGCTTCGCTATCGAGGCGAGGATCCCTGCCACCCCGGCGCCCAGCCGCTCCAGAGCGTCGAGCACAGCTAGAAGAGTGCCTCCCGTGGAGACTGCGTCGTCGAAGATCAGTACCCTTTCACCCGGCTCCACACCGTACACGTAGTAGGAGCCCTCCTCGTAGCCCGAAGTGTACCGCACCACCAGCCCCTCGACGGGGTAGCGCCGCTTCCTAACCACCGCCACGGGGAGCCCGGCCCTCAGGGCCAGGGCGCCGCCCACGGGTAGGCCCAGGGCCTCAGGCACCAGGAGCTTGTCCGCCGCCCTGTAGTTGGCCCTGGAGAGGAGGGACTCTACGAGGAGGGATACGAGGAGTGGGCTGGGAGGCGGAATGTTGTCGGTCAGAGGGTTCACAATGTACACGTACTCTTCCAGGCCCCCGTACCCCCTCCTAACGGCGATCCTCGCCTGCCTGAAGGCCTCCACCAACAGCCTCCACAGCTCCTCCTCGAGCCCCAGGCCCGCCAACGAGTTATGGAAGCACGTCCACCTCCCCGTGTGGCAGACGGGGCCCTCCGGGACCGCCAGGTAGACCAGGGAGTCCAGGTCGCAGTCCGCTGTCACCGCGAGAACCCGAAGCCTGTTGCCCGAAGACTCGCCCTTCATCCAGAGCCTCCCCCGGGTCCTGGAGTAGAAGTGGGCGTACCCCGTCTCCAGAGTCTTCTCCACAGCCTCCTTGTCGGCGAAGGCCTGGGTCAGCACCCTTCCCGTGATCGCGTCGACCACCACTACCGGTACCAGGCCCCCCATCTTCCCGAAGTCCAGGTTCTCCGGATAACCCTTCACCGCTCGTCGCCCCGCAGCATGGATACGAAGTTCCTGAGCACGGCCAAGCCCTGGGCACCGCTCTTCTCGGGGTGGAACTGGGCCCCGTAGAAGGGGTGCTTTTCAACCGTGGCGGCGAACACGGAGTCGCAGTAACTGGCGACGCTGGTGACCCAGGGCCTATCAACGTCTAGGAAGGCGAAGCTGTGGACGAAGTAGAAGTAGGTGTCCGGCTCCACGCCCCTCAGCAGCAGGGAGTCCCTGACGGGGCGTACCCTGCTCCACCCAATGTGGGGCAACTTCTCAGCCCTCAGCCTCCTAGCCACGCCGGGCAGCACGCCCAGGCCTCTGCCGCCACCCTCCTCGCTGGCCTCGAAGAGGAGCTGCATGCCGAGGCATATGCCTAGGATAGGCACGCCGCGGCCCGCCAGCCTCAGCAGCCTGCTCCTCTCAGCGTCGAGGCTCCTGGTGGCCGCAGCATAGGACCCCACGCCCGGCAGCACGACGCCGTCCACCTCGCCCAGCCCCTCCAACGTGTACACCACCGACACCGATGCGCCAGCCCTCTCAAGCCCGGCCTTTACACTGTAGATGTTCCCAACACCGTACCTAAGCACAGCAACCCTGGGCTTCACACCTCCTCACCTCTAGCTCCTCTACTACCTCCCTGGGCTCGACGCCCGCGAGCGCCAGGAGGACCACCAGGTGGTACAGGAGGTCGGCGGCCTCCCTCACCACGCCCTCTCGGTCCCCGCGGAGGGCCTCGACTATGGTCTCCACAGCCTCCTCCCCCAGCTTCCTCGCAGCGTAGCCTAGGCCCCTCCGGGCCAGCTCAGCCGTATAGGAGCCTTCCGGCATCTCCCTGATCCTCTCCACCACTACGCTGTAGAGCTGGTCCAGAAACCCGAGGCTCAACCCATCCTCACCTCCAGGCTCCTCGCGTGAAACTCGAAGCCCTCCGCCCTAGCCAGCACCATGGCAGCCTCCAACAGCTTCCCCGCAGCGATCCCCGAGGCCACGGCTACAGGCTTCAGGAAGTCGTAGACACTCAGACCGCCGCGCCACCTGGCGGAACCCCCGGTGGGGAGCACGTGGCTCGGCCCGGCAGCATAGTCGAGGAGCGCCACGGGCTCGCCCAGGGAGACGGCCCCGGCGTTCCCCACGAGCCCCAGGATCCTGAGGGGCTCCTCCGCGAGGATCTCGAGGTGCTCCGGAGCGTACAGGTCCACCAGCCTCGCAGCCTCCTCCAGGCTCCGCGTCACAACTATCACCACCCTGCCAAGATGCTCGCCCTCGACGGCGGCGACGGTCCTCGATACCTGGGAGGCCAGCTCCTCGCTGGGAGTAGCCAGCAAAGCCGTGGAGAGGGGGCCGTGCTCGGCCTGGGCCAGCAGATCGTAGGAGGCCAAGAGGGGATCGGCGGAGCCGTCGGCGACTATGGCTACCTCGGAGGGCCCTGCCACCATGTCTACCCCGACACGCCCGGATACTAGGAGCTTAGCGGCCTCAACGTAGGGGCTCCCGGGCCCGGCGACGAGGTCCACCCTTGGCAGGGGGTGGGCGCCGAAGGCCAGCCCCGCTATTGCCTGGGCGCCGCCAACAGCATAGACCGCATCAACACCAGCCACCTTGGCTGCAGCCAGGATCAGGGGGTGCACCTTGAAGCCCTCAACCCTGCAGGGCGGCGACACTGTAACCACCAGCCGGGAACCCGCGACCCTAGCAGGGATCGCCGCCATCAGCACCGTCGAGGGGTAGGGCTTAGCTCCCCCAGGGGCGTATACCGCCACCCTCTCCACAGGCACCCACCTCAGCGCCGCAGCTCCAGCCCTCACGGGGCGAGGCATTATGGCCTCATGGTACGCCCTCACCGAGCGGGCAGCAGTCTCCAGGGCCCACAGCACCCTCTCATCCACCTCGCGGACGGCCCTCTCCACCTCCCCCACGCCCACCCTGGGATCGTCGAAGCCTCTGCCGTCGAACTCCTCGGAGAACCTCCTCACCGCCGGGTAGCCCTCCCGGGCCACGGCCTCCACTATTGGCCTAACCTTCTCCACGTACTGGTCGAGGCTGTAGGGCCTCCTGAGCCTCCCCAGCACACCTTCCAAGCCCAGCTCGTGGGTGTAGAGCTTCTCCACCCTCACCATCCCTTACACCTCCTTCACAGCCTGACCTCCACCCCGCTCGCAGCGAGGAACCTCTTGACCTCCGACACGCTCAGCGCCCCGTAGTGGAACACCCCGGCCGCTAGGGCGGCGTCGGCCCCCGCTACGCGGAAGACCTGGAGGAAGTGCTCAAGCCTGCCCGCGCCGCCACTGGCTATCACAGGCACACCCGCGGCCTCCACAACGCGCCTGGTGAGCTCCAGGTCGTAGCCCTCCCGCGTGCCGTCCCGGTCTATGCTGGTCAACAGGATCTCCCCGGCTCCGAGCCGAGCCACCCGGCTGGCCCACTCCACGGCATCCAGCCCCGTAGGGATCCGGGCGCCCGACACGTAGACCTTGAAGCCCTGGGCCTCCCTCTTCGCATCAATGGCTACGACCACGGCCTGGCTACCGTACTCCGCGGCGGCCTGCCCCACGAAGCCCGGGTTCTTCACGGCGGCCGTGTTGATGGAAACCTTGTCGGCGCCCGAGTCGAGCAGCCTTCCGAACTCCCTGAGGCTCCTCACACCTCCCCCCACTGTGAGGGGTATGGACAGGGTGGAGGCAACGTCCCTGACAACCCCGTAGAGGGGCTCCCTCTCCTCGGGGGTCGCCGAGATGTCGAGGAAGACCAGCTCATCCGCCCCCTCCTCCTCGTACCTCGCCGCGAGCTCCACAGGGTCGCCGGCGTCGCGCAGGTTCCTGAAGTTGACCCCCTTCACCACCCTGCCCGAGGCCACGTCAAGGCACACTATTATCCTCCTGGCCACCACGCCGACCACCTACAGCGCCCCCTTCGTCGAAACCACCCTCTCCGAGGCCCGCAGGCTCCGGCCCAGCGCCATGCCCAGCGCCTTGAAGGCGGCCTCGGCTAAGTGGTGGTTGTTCCCAGCCCTCAGCGTGTCTACGTGGATGGTGGCCCTCAGCGTGGAGGCCAGCGACGCTATGAAGTGCTCCACGTTCTCCGTGGCCAGCCCTCCCACCTCGCCGCGGGTGAAAGGCAGCTCCACGTAGGCGCCCGGCCTCCCCGAGTAATCCACCGCCGCCAGCACCAGGCACTCGTCCATGGGAACAACGGCATAACCGTACCTGGCCACCCTGTCGCCAGCAGCCCTCCTCAAAGCCTCGCCGAGGGCTAGGGCCAGGTCCTCGGCCACGTGGTGGTCGTCGACCCGCCGCTTCACCTCCACCCGGGCCTCGGCGTCAACCCCTGCATAGTAGAGGAGGGTCTCCACCAGGTGGTCCAGGAACCCTATGCCTGTCCGCACCCGGGCCTCGCCGGAGCCGTCGAGCACCACCCTTACCTCCACCCTTGTCTCCAGGGTCTCCCTCACAACCTCGGCGCTACGCATAGCGGGCCACCTCCTCCCAGCTCATCCTCCCGGAGTAGAGGGCCATACCCACCACGACCATGTCAACACCCACCCTGTCGAGGGCCTCCAGGTCCGCCGTGCCCGAGACACCCCCAGCATAGACCAACACCCTACGGGTCATGCCTCGGAGCCAGCCCACCCTCTCCATGTCGGGGCCCGACATGGTTCCCTCAACCCACGCCTGGGTGTACAGGTAGCCGTCAACCCCTGTAGCCTCGAGCACATGCACGGCATCGCGGAGGGTCAGCTTCTCCCTCCTAGACCACCCCGATGAGAGCAACAGGCCGTCCCTGTCCTCATCCACGGCCGCCAGCACGTCGCAGCCCGACCTCTCCTTGAGCGCGTCGATGAGGAAGGGGCCGCTGAGCCACGCAGAGCCCACCACGAGCCTCTCGACGCCGGCGGAGCACATCTCCTCCCCCGCCTCCAGGCTCCTCACGCCGCCGCCGTACTGCACCCTGAACCCGTAATCTGAGGCTAGGCGCCGGACAAGCCTGGCCGTGGCCGGGGAGGGCCTCCCCTTTTCGGCCGCGTCTAGGTCCACTACGTGGACCCAGCGGAACCCGTATCTCGCTATCCTATCGGCGAGCCTGTAGGGGTCTCCCAGCACGAGCCCCGTGCCCCTAGAGCCCCGTATCCTTTTCACAGCCACTCCTCCCTCCAGGTCTATGGATGGGGCGACGATCATGGTACCACCTTCTCCACGTTGAGCACCACTATGTCCCGGGCACCCCTCCTCTTAGCCTCCAGGATGACCCTGGACAGCGCCTCGAGGGGCACAGCGGTTATCACCTCCCACGCTGGCCGGGGCGACTCGAGCCTAGCTATGGTGGGCCCCTCCATCGCCGGGAGGGCCTCGACGACGCTGCGGAGGTTCTCGTCGGGAACGTTCATCAGGACCAGCTTCAGCCTTCTGGCCCTCACAACGCTCCTAACAGTCTCCACAACCTCCTCCAGCGTGTCCCCCGTGTCCCTGGCGGCGGGGCTCCGTATCAGCCTGGCACTGGTCTCCAGCACGGTGTCGATGGGCTTGAGGCCGTGGAGCCTCAGGGTGGTGCCCGTGGACACAACGTCTATAACGGCATCCGCCGCTCCGAGGCTCGGCATGGCCTCCGACGCCCCGCTTATCCTCAGGATCTCCGCGTCGAGGCCCCGCTCCTCCACGTACCTCGCGGCGATGTTCACATACTTGGTGGCTATCCTGACCCCGCCTGGTAGCTGGTCCACCGAGTCTATCTCCAGGCTCCTGGGCACCGCCAGAACCAGCCTGGCCCTCCCGAAGCCCAGGTCGGCCTCCTCCACAACCCTGGCCCCGGACTCGACCACGTAGTCGTAGCCCGTTATCCCCA
>WAQK01000109.1 GCA_015520265.1 Pyrodictiaceae archaeon
ACGCTGTACAACAGGTGGCTCGGAACGTTGAACTACATACTCCTCACACCCATAAGGACCCCCAGGCTCCTCATAGCGGCTGGTCTGCCAACAGCCCTCTTCGGCCCCGCCATCACGGTGACCTCTGTCATGCCTGCCGCGATCTACTTCAGGGCGTGTCGGGGCTCCTCAACCTAGGGGCGATATACTTCATGATAATCCTGGGAATGATCCCCCTCCTAGGGATCTCGGTCATAGCGGCGTCCCTCCTCCTCATAGTGAAGGAGGAGAGCAACATTGTTAACAGCCTGGTGCCCTTCCTACTGCTGGTGTCAGGTGTGTTCTACCCTGTAGGTGTGTTGCCCCACTCTCTCCAGCTGGTGGCGAGGGCCGTGCCAGTCAAGTACGTCGTAGACGCTGCTAAGCTGCTCTCAGCCCTCTCCACCACTAGTGGAGCAGCACTCTTCACCGTGCTCTACATCCTTGCCTTCATGGGCGTAGCCTACAACCTGGCTGCCTTCCTCCTTGTGGGCAAAGTGGATGCCAAGGCGAAGGCTAGGGGGGTGGACTAGCCTTGTCCAGGCTCAGACCCATAGTTTACCTGCACCTCCTAAGAACCTGGAGGTACAAGTACAGCTTCATCAACTCCACTTTCAACATAACCTTCTGGATAGCCATATTCATCCTCGGAGCCCTGCTCTTCGTCCCGGAGGAGGAGCTGGCCACCACGGGGCCCTACGTGTTCTGGGGCGTAACCCTCTGGAACATCATCTCTACGTCGGTGTGGTACATAGCTGGTTGGTCTATCTGGTTCTTCGTCTCGCTAGGCCTGGTGGAGGACCACATGCTCCACAACACCAGGACCCTCTACGTCCTGGCTGGAAGACTGGTAACCATAGCCACTCAAGTGGCCATGGTCACGCCGTTCATGTACTTGCTCGTATCCTATGCAACCGGCGCCAGGTTCCCCCTGGCCGTCAAACCACTATTCCTGCTCTATGGGCTTGCCACCGCCACAGTGATGGCCGTCTCCTATGGCCTAATACTTTCAGCCATATCGCTGAGAACAGGCGTGCCGGGACCTCTACTCGACATCACCAACTTCCTGATATTCATCGTGGGAGGAGTCGCGGTCCCGGTCGCTATGCTTCCGGGCCCGCTTAGGAGTGTGGCTGTGGCCATACCCTACTCCCACGCGGCGGAGGTTATGAGGTATGGTGCGGCGGGGCTGGAGCCGTATCTGCCTCTAACCGTTGAGGTGGCCGTGTCCGGCATAGTTGCGGCGGCCATGGCTGCCGTAGCTTATATCCTGTTCGCCTATCTGGAGAACAAGTATATCCGGATCCATGGTGTACGCGGTGTAGGTAGGATGTAGCATCGTTTTGTATAATTGTAGATTTATATTTGAATATTGAACACGTTTATATACCCTGGACAGCATGAATTCAATGGTGCGGCTCCGTGCATGGTCTGAGGATCGGAGAAGTATCGATAGACTGGCTGGGCCACAGCGCATTCAGAGTTAAGGGCGCTGGCCTCACGGTCTATCTGGACCCTTACCAGTTGCCCCGCGGACTCGAGCCTGCTGACCTCATCCTGGTCACCCACGAGCACTTCGACCACTGTAGCTCCCGGGACCTGGCTGTCCTCCGGAAGGATGGCACCAAGGTTGTAGCACCAGCTATAGCGGCTTCCTGTGCCAGCAGGGGCGGCGAGGTGCTCGAGATCTCCCCCGGCTCAGCCCTCGAGGTGTTGGGGGCCAGGGTTAGGGGCGTGCCAGCATATAATATAAACAAGTTCAGGTCGCCTGGCAGGGTGTTCCATCCCAGAGAGGACGGTAGGGTGGGCTTCGTCCTGGAGGTGGGGGGAGTCAAGATATACCATGCAGGTGACACAGATAACATCCCCGAGATGGCCGAGCTGGCTGACCTGGGCATAGATGTCGCCCTCCTCCCCGTGAGCGGCGTCTACGTCATGACGCCCGAAGAGGCGGCGGAAGCCGTGAAGATGATCAAGCCCAGGATGGCTGTGCCCATGCACTACGGATCCATAGTCGGTTCTCTCCAGGAGGCCGAGAGGTTCAAGGAGCTCGCATCGGGCATCACCGAGGTGGTGGTCCTGGAGAAGCTTTCGTGACCGGGATCCGCTATGGTTAGTAAGAAGTACTACGACGCCTTGAAGGAGACGGAAAGGGTGGCCCGCCTGGTCCTCCGCGACGGAGGGCTGAAAAGGGCCTACCGGATGATTGGGCACTACAAGTTCTACTACGACAAGGAGTCGATCCTGGCCACCATGTCGGGCTGCAACATGAGGTGCTCCTATTGTCTCTGGGAGGACAAGTACCTGTGGCCCCGCAAGAGGGCCAAGGTGGGCGAGTTCCTGAGCCCGGAGGAGGCCTTCAAGAGGGTTGAGAAGGCCTCTGGGGAACACGGCTACAGGAGGGTCAGGATAACTGGCGGGGAGCCAACCATAGGGTGGAAGCACACCAGGAGGCTAGCCAGGCTGCTGCTGGACGCCGGCTACGAGGTCGTCCTGGAGACCAACGGGATCCTGCCCGCCTACAGGGACGACATAGTGGACGACATAGCCGGGCTGGATGGCATGCAAGTCAGAGTCTCCATTAAGGCATCAACGCCGCGCAGCTTCCGCCTGATAACCGGCGTGGAGTCCAAGTATATGCATGCACCCCTGGAGACGGTGAAGAGGCTGGTGAGGCGGGGAGTGGATCCCGAGAGGATAAGGGTCGCGATAATGCTCAGCTTCGACGACCCACGCGACGTCATACGTACGGTGCTGTTGCTCAAGGAGATCGACGAGAGAATCGCTGAGAACGTTGAGGGCGAGATAATGTACTTCTACTGGCCCACCATCTGGAGGGCCGAGAAGGGCGTGATAAAGATAAACCCCAAACCCTTCGACTACCCCTGGGAGGACGACCACGAGATACCCGAGCCCTACTACGTTTTCTAGCGGAGGAGCCTTTTCAGCCACTTATACATCCTCAAACCCTCGACCCAGAGGAAAAGGGCTGCAAGGTACCCGAGGGCTACCGGGAGAACCTCGACCTCGGGCCATGAGAGCACTACGTAGGTGGTTATGCTGCCTGTCAGAAAGGCAGCGTAGGGTATCAGCCTTGGAACGAAGCTGCCCAGCAGGGCCACGTAGCCCTCAAACACCTTCTCTACGCCCTCCTTAACCACGTAGCCCTGGGAGGTCCTGGAGACCAGGCCCAGCTCGACCAGCCTGTCGAGGTGGTGCTTAGCCGTGCTGGGGCTCTTAAAACCCATGATGCGCTGGACCTCCCTGACCCCCAGGGGCTTATCGCTCCTGGCTAGGAGTAGGTATACGCGGAGAGCGGTACCTCCAAGCACCTCTAGAGGCCCGTTTCCCCCACGCCTCCTCAAGCCTGGGCACCTTAGAGCCGCATCCTCACTATGATGTATGATAGCAAGGCTACCAGGAGACCTACTATGAGTGCCGCGACAACCGCCCCGGCCCCAGCCTCCTCCGCCCGACCGGGCGTCGTGGTGGCGAACGATATTTTTATCAGGTGCGTGGCCTGGGTCGATGTGTTGCCCAGGATTTCCGCCGTCTCTACCCGGGACGGTTGTTCCGTGGCCTGCTGTGTGATCGTGGAGGTGGTGGTTGTGGCTCCCCAGGTATAGGTCACCGTGGTTTGTGTAATTGTTGCTGTAACCACTGCAGTATCCCCGGCTGTAGCCTGTATGGACAAAGGCCGTTGCGGAGCCCATTCGAGCTCGGGGTTGATCAGGAATGTAAGCGCTGAGTCGTCGTAGCTTATGGTTACAGTGTCGTTGTAAACTTTGATGCCTGTAGCC
Organism: Pyrodictiaceae archaeon; assembly: GCA_015520265.1. Taxonomy (GTDB): domain Archaea; phylum Thermoproteota; class Thermoprotei_A; order Sulfolobales; family WAQK01; genus WAQK01. The sequence continues at coordinate 3,819 of WAQK01000109.1, forward strand.
AGGTCGACCTCCCTTAGGTACCCCTCAGTGACGAGGTGGGAGACAACCCTGGCCAGTATCTCGTCCAGCTTGAGGGGAGGCATATCAACGATTAGGCTGGGCACGCTCTCAACGTGGTCCATCTCTTTAGATAAGACCACCATGGTTAGGGAGGCATTGCCGGCAAGCTCCACGGCGGCCTCCACATACGCCTTTCCGTCTTCGACCAGCACGTGGATGGAGACGGCGTCCGTGGAGAGGTAGAACTCGGCTCTCCCCTCGACGGGGTGGGGGAGGATGATGACGAAGCTCCTAGAGATGCGGGGGGCCTGCTGGGCGGGTATTGCCTGGACCAGGCCTGCCGTTACAACTAGGGCTAGCACTACTAGGCTAAGCAACCTGGCGGACGTTTTCTCCATGAACACCTCACCGGTTCCTGGGAGATGGGTGACCGGGGAACTCAATTAATACTAATTATTCGAACATATAAGGTTGCCCTGCCGCTCACCTCTTCTTGAGCCTATAGTAGGTCTTGCCTTTAACCCTCCTAGACTCGACCATGCCTGCCTCCTCCAGCCTCTTCAGCCTCCTGTATAGGGGCGACTTGGGTATCCCGGTCTCCTTGACCAGCATGGAGGCTGTGGCATCGCCCAGCCTCTTAAGGGCGTCCAGTATAGCCTGGTCTCTCTCGTCCAGCTCGCTGGGAGCCAGCTCCTCCAACTCCTCCTCAGCCACCCCTTTTCTTCGCGAGAAAAAACAGCCCGGCCGCCACCACGAGGATCGCCGCTAAGGCTAGAAGCGGCTTAGTGAGGTCCGTGCCTGGACCGGTGGGCGTCGTCGTAGTCGTTGTGGTAGTGGTTGTTGTCGTGGTGGCTGTCTGTGCGGGTTGTGTGGTGGTGGTAGTCGTAGTCGTGGTCCCCGTGGGTGTCGTTGTGGTGGTCGTGGTTGTGGTTACCTCCGTGGGCGGCGGGGTCGTAGCGGTGGTGGTCGTTGTTATAGCTGGTGCACGTAGATATTCCACCGTGAGAGGGCTGGCGGAGAACTCTAGGTAGTCTCTACCGTCCGGCGTCTTCCCGGCATCAATCAGGCTTCCATCCACATTGATGACGATGGCGTCCTCGGGGAGAACAACCCTTGTATCGCTGGGAGCATCGAAGGATATGCTCCACACGTCACCCGTCTTGGATGTAAGCTTGTCGGTACCATAGATTAGCTCTACTAGGCCGGGCGCTGGTACCGTGAGGACTGCCTGGCCAGCGCTCTCTTCCACCAGGACGCCGCCGGTTCCGTTAAGCGTGGCATAGAGGTAGTCCGGCTGGTCTACTAGCAGTTTGACCGTGATCTGGAGGGGGGCCTCTTCTGGGCCAACCATGTAGGAATGGGTTACTATAGAGTAGCCGTCGGGCCCCACGTCCACCACTATGGGGCCAGCGGGCTGGTAAGCGTGAAGCACGGGTGCAGCCAATATTGCTATGAGCAGCACCGCCGGGAGGATGCGTTCCATGTTAACCGCCGGGTTATCTTTTCAAAATAACCATAAAAAATAATTCCTGTAAGCAATAGTTCTGCCCGGTTCACCGGTATGAAGATACGTATGCTTGTCGCAGATCTCGACGGAACCATCACCGAGGACAGGGGCACCTACCGGGTGCCCCTAGAGGCCCTGGAGGCGGCGCGTCGCCTCCAGGAGGCTGGCGTGCTCCTGGGTATAGTGTCGGCCAACGCCATACCGGTTCTGGCTGGCGTTGCCAGGTACCTAGACATCAGGGGGCCGGTCATAGGCGAGACGGGCTGCATGGCATACTATAGGGAGGAGCTGATCCACCTCTGCAGGGAGAGCGCCAGGGAGGCGGCCGAGCTTGTGGAGAGGGATTTCAAGGGCCAGCTGAGGCCTTCGTGGCAGAACGTGTACAGGCACCACGACTTCGCCTTTCGCATAGCTCCGGGCGTGGAGCCCTCGGACCTTGTTGCCAGGATCAGGGAGAGGCTCGTGGAGGCCGGGTTCGAGTCGATCCACGTGGGTTACAGCGGCTTCGCGATCCACCTCACGCCGCTGGAGAAGGGGAAAGCCTATGGGTTCAGGGAGGCGTGCCGCCTAGCCGGGGTCGATCCCTCGGAGACAGCCGCCATAGGGGATAGCGACATGGATGCCCCCATGCTCGAGCTCTCAGCACTACCCATAGCCGTGTCCAACGCCGATCCCAGGGTGAAGAGTGTGGCCCGCATAGTGACCCGCAGGCCCTCGGGCTACGGGTTCTCCGAGGCTGTGGACCTCATTCTCAGCTTGAACGCTAAGACTTAGAACAGTGTTCTGCCGTGATGTTCGAATACCTAGCATAATATAGTGCCAGTAGTATAGGGTTTCCCGGTGGACTCCATATGAACTATACTAGTAGATTCGCGGCTACACTCATAGTAGTGGCGCTGGTTGTCGTCAGCGGCGCCGCCTTCCTGGCGCTGAACCGGCCGCAGAGAAGCGGCTCGGAGAAGCCCGCAGTCGTAGCGGGGTCTGGGCTATCCTGGTTTTCCAGCTACGATGAGCTGGGATACTATGTTGGGGCCTCAACGATGCTTAGCAGAGGCCTCGGAGGCCTTGTGGAAGCATCTTGGTGGGGTATGAGGGGGCCTCTTGTCTTTACAGCCGAAATCGAGTCCCTACCAGCGGAGGGCCCCCTTGCGGTGGCGGAGAGCCCGCCCAGCTACTCGAAGACCAATGTACAGGTGGAGGGAGTCGACGAGGCTGACATAGTGAAGACTGACGGCAAGTACATCTACGTGGCCTCAGGAACCATGCTCTGGGTGGTTGAGGCCTATCCCCCCGAAAAACTCGGATTCGCAGCAGCAGTGGATGTCGGTACCCGCATAGTGGGGCTCTACGTCTACAGCGACAGGGTAGTGGTACTGGCGTCCAGCCCCACCTATATCATCCTGCCCGAGATAGCGGTCGGCGTGGCTGGCGTCAGGGTTTCGGAGGCCGGGATGGAGGCGCCGACCAGCCAGGTGCTGATCTACCAGTTCAGCGGCGGCGCCCTAACACTGCTGCATAACACAACGGTGACGGGCAACTACTTGACCAGCAGGATGATCGGCAACACGGTCTACGTGCTAACCCAGCAGCCAGCGTTTAGCGGCGGCAACGCCACGGTCCCAGCCATCAACGGCGAGCCCCTGGAGCCGGGCAGGATAGGGTACTTCGCCGAGAGCATAGGAACCACCTATATTACTATACTGGGGGTCAACGTTGAGGATGGCAGCTACGATGCGACGGCCCTCCTCTCCAGCCCCGCCAGCTGGGTATACGTGTCCCACAGCAACCTCTACGTGGTCACCGCCGCCACAGTCAACATGTCGCTGGTCATAGAGAAGCTGGACCAGCTCCTAGGGCAGCTCCAGGAGGCTGAGAACGCTACCAGCCCCCTCCAGGTGCTGGGCATACTCAGCGCCATTAGGCAGCTTTACGCCGAGCTGGGGGCCCACCGCTTCGAGCCCACCTCGGCCATCTACAGGTTTAGGCTGGACAACCTGAGCGTGGTGCCCGAGGCTGTGGGCAAGGTGCCGGGCATGGTGCTGGACCAGTTCTCCATGGACGAGTACGGCGGGTACTTCAGGATAGCGACCACCGCGAGGCCCTGGGACCGGAGCAATAGCAGCAATGCCGTCTACGTGCTCGACATGGACCTGAACATCGTGGGGAGCGTGGAGGGAATAGCCGTGGGCGAGAGGATCTACGCCGCCAGGTTCATGGGCGACCTCTGCTTCCTGGTGACCTTCAGGCAGATAGACCCCCTCTTCGCGATAGACCTCAGCAACCCCGAGGAGCCCCGGGTCCTGGGCTTCCTCGAGATGCCCGGCTTCTCCGAATACCTGCACCCCTACGGCGACGACCTACTGATAGGTGTGGGGGTCTCGGAGAACCGTGAGGTCAAGGTAGCGGTCTTCAACATATCAGACCCCGGGAGCCCCGAGAAGGTGGACGAGATGGTGCTGGGCCACGGCTACACGCCGGTCTTCGACGACCACAAGGCGTTCCTGGCCAACACTGAGAAGGGCTACATAGCCATACCCGTGATCCTGGTGGACACGTCGGACTACACCAGGGGGCAAAAACAGGGATCCGCGATAATAGACATAGATCCCGAGACTGGGGCCATGAAACTAAGGGGACTAATACCCAACGAGAACCCGTGGAGGACCCTCTACATAGACGACATAGTGTACTCCATCAGCAGGGACGGAACCATAGTGGCCTACGACTACAATACTATGGAGCCAGTGGACAGCCTGGCCCTGTACGGCTTCAATTTCAAGTAACCCTAAGAACAACTATTTCCCCATAATATTTTTGGAGAAAGAGAGGGTTGACTCTACTCTAGGCGGAGGTGGACCTCCTCGCCCTCGACGCTCCACTTAACGGAGCCTAGCCCAGG
>WAQK01000110.1 GCA_015520265.1 Pyrodictiaceae archaeon
ACAACCTGGCGAGGGATGACGGGGAAATCCGGGTCTGAGCCTTCCCAAGGAGTGATGACTCCTAGTCCAGGGGACCTCAGCCCGCCAGGGCCTTGGATAGGTCCTCCACGATGTCCTCCGGGTCTTCAAGCCCCACTGCGACCCTGAGGAGGCCGTCGGTTATCCCCAACCTCAGCCTCTCGGCCAGGGGCAGGTCTCTGTGGGAGCTACTGGCCGGATGTATTATCAACGTGCTGGGGGTGCCCAGGCTGGGCGCTGGGCGTATCAGCCTGACCCTGGACATCACCCTGAGGGCCTCCTCGCCTCCTCCCCTAACCTCGAAGCTCACGACGCCCCCGTAGCCCCCGGCCAGCAGCCTCCTGGCCGTGGAGTGGTCGGGGTGGCTGGGGAGGCCGGGGTAGTAGACCCTCGAGACCCTGGGGTGGTCCTCCAGGTACTCGGCCACCGCCCTGGCGTTCTCGCAGTGCCTCCTAACCCTGAGGTGGAGGGTCTTGAGCCCCCTGAGGGCCAGGTAGGCCTCGAAGGGGCCCAGCTGGGAGCCCAGCATCTTCCTCCACTCCCACAGCACCTCCATCCTGTCCGAGGGCCCGGCGGCTACTCCCGCAACCACGTCGTTGTGGCCTGAGAGGTACTTGGTTGCACTGTGGACAACAATGTCGGCGCCCAGCTCCAGGGGCCTGAGGAGCACCGGTGTAGCGAAGGTGTTGTCGACCACCAGCACGCCGCCCCCCTCAGACACGACCTTGGAGACCTCGTCGAGGGGAGGCACATGGAGCAGAGGGTTTGTTATGGTCTCCACTATGACCAGGGCGGCGCGGGAAGCCTCCTCCAAGAATTCGTCCCAGGGCGGCCCAGCCAGCTTCAGGGAGGCTCCAAGCCTGGGGGCGAGCCTCTCGGCCAGGATCCGTGTGACACCGTAGACCTCGCGGGGCATCAGGATCCTAGCACCCCTCCCGGCGAAGCCGAGGATCGTGGAGGCTATGGCCGCCATCCCGCTGGAGAACGCGACCGCGTCCTCGCCGCCCTCGAGTAGGGCCACGTGCCTCTCCAGGTAGTGGACCGTCGGGTTGTCCTCCCTAGAGTATTTCAGCATCCTGCCCCTAGGCGTGAAGGGCTTCTCCCCGAACCTATAGGTGGCTGACACGTGGATCGGGGGCTCCAGGGACCCCGTGTAGGGGTCGAACGTCCAGTCTCCGTGGACGCTGATCGTATCTCTACGCATCCCGGACCCTGCAATTACCCCGGATACACTAGGTTATTAAAATATTGATAACCCTAAGTTATCCAATATGACTCCGAAAACTTTACCACAAAGACCTCCACACCCATGCATGGTGCCACTATTGCCCGGGCTCGTGGGCCTCGTGAAAAAGGCCGCACACGCCATATATAGGGGCTTCTCCGAGCACCGAGCCTACAGCCTACTGAAAACAATAACCACCCATCACAGGATACAGGGTTCGCCAGGCATGAGGGAGGCCCGCGACCTGGTTGCCGATTGGCTGGAGAGCCAGGGATTAGGGGTAGAGCGTGGCGAGGTAACCCACCTGGAGGGCTACGGTATGCCGCGCCTCGTCGAATGGCGCCTGATAGGGGGCCGTCTCGAAATGATAAAGCCTCGGAAGGAGGTGCTCCACACTACCCTGGAGTCACCCCTCCTAGTGGTGGGCCACAGCCCGTCCGGCGAGGCCGAGGCACCCCTCCTAGACGTGGGCAGGGGTCTTGGAAGCAACATGTACAGGAAGGCCGAGGGGAGGATCCTGCTGAGTAGCGGGCCCCTCGGAACGGTTTACCGTAGAGCTGTGGAGGCCGGGGCCGTTGCCCTCATAATGTACTCCCTCAGGCCCCCGCCCAAGGCTTTCCCCTACATGGCTCTCTTCCTAACCCCCGAGGAGGCTGGGAAAGGCATACCAGTCATAACGGTGCCCCAGGCGACTGCCCAGAAGCTGAGGCGTATGCTTGAGAAGAAGGAGAGCGTGGTCGTCAGGGTCGCCGTGGAGGCAGAGTATGGTGGGGAGGCCTCGTTCCCCTACGCCACTACGCTGATCGGTGAAGGCGAGGAAGAGGTGCACGTGGTAGCCCACCTCTGCCACCCATCACCGGGGGCCAACGATAATGCCAGCGGCGCATCGGCGGCGGCAGAGCTGGCAGTGGTGCTCCACACATTGCTAGGCGAGGGCGTTCTGGAGAAGCCCCCTGCAGCCATAAGGTTCCTCTGGGTCCCCGAGTATACAGGCACCCTCTACTACATGGCCAGGCTAGGCTTCGACAAGGTTAGAGCTGCGATCAACCTGGACATGGTGGGCGGCAGACTGGAGGATACGGGGTCCGCGCTACTGGTTATAGGTTCTCCACCCTACGAGCGGAGCTACCTGGACCTCATAGCCAGGATGGCTGCCGACCACCTGGTGTTCGAGGGCCTAACCTTCGGCGGCGTCCGGGGAGCCCCGAAGGTTAGGTTCGGCGTCGTGGACTACGATGCTGGCAGCGATCATGACGTCTACGCGGCCCATGGGGTCCCCACCCTCATGATCAACGAATGGCCCGACAGATATTATCATAGTAGCATGGATGATGCCGATAAGATAGATCCCCGGATCCTGAGGCTTGCAGCAAGCCTGGGTGGAGCAACAGCATACGTGGCTGCCAGCCTGAACAAGGGTCTTGCAGAGGAGCTGGCGAAGAGGCTCCATAGCTATGCCCTCTCCGAGATACATGCTACACGTGGCATGGAACCCTGGGATTCGGCCAAGCCAGAGCTGCTCTCAGCAGGGTATGCCAGAGCCCTCAGACATCTGGCCGAGAGGTTCGGCGCCGAGGATGCCGAGAAGTACGCCGGTCAGCTAGAGGCCTCGGCCTGGAGGCCGTCGGGCGGGAAAAGAATAGTCTTCAAGATTAAACCACCAGTAACCAGGGGGTGGCTCAGGGCCAGGCTCGGCGTGGAGGACTACGAGAAGCTGGCCAGAATATATGAAGACAACAGGTGGGCATATGCAGCGGTAGCCGTTCATATCTACAGGCTCGCCATGAGGGGCATGGGCATAGACGACATCTACACGGTGCTTAAAACCATCTACGGGAGAATCGACAGGAAAGCGTTCGACGAACTTTTAGAACTATTATCCAAAGCAGGCGCCATAAGTTTCTGACCCACCCTCGTGGATATATAGATTAGATTTTTATGCAGGTTAACCCCCATATGAATACCTAGAAAGGTGGATTGGTGGGAAGTATGAGGGTACACGTGTTTTCAGCCCTGATACTCTTGGCTATCATGATACTACCCTTAACGGGAGGAATAACATATGCCGCCATGAAGAGCTTCGAACCAATACCGTCAGGAGATCAATCAGAGCCTGGAAGCATAACACTAGAAAAGATTGACAGAAGGTTGCTAGATGCCAGCATCTACGGCAAATTCAACCTACGGGGCGCCCTCAACGTCGAAGCCACGCCGCCCGCCAAGGCTCTGAGCCTCGCCTCGCCCTTCAAGGATAAGGCCAGGGTCAACATAGTATTCGTGGGCGGCGACGAGCAGCTCAGGGAGCTGGCATCCCTGGTGGACAGGGTTATACACGTGTGGAAGCCCGGCACCATAGGGATCATGTCGGCCTTCGTCGACCAGGGCGATGTGGAGCTGCTGGCCTCCAAGCCTTACGTGCTGAAGGTCGAGGCCCAGGACTTCATCCTAGACATGGTGCAACCTGCCCCCACGGGCTTCGAGGCCCGCACACTGCCCCCCGCGGCTGGAGGCGAGCCTACCGGCTATAAGGCCGTGGAGTACATGGGCGCCAAGGCCGTGTGGGAGACCTACGGCTACACCGGTGCGGGCGTCAAGGTGGCAGTCGTCGACACAGGAGTAGACCTGGGCAGCAGCGATATAGAGGCCAACGCTATAGCCAGGGACGATAACGGCGTGCCCCTGATCTTCGACGCAGACCAGCTAGGCTTCGCTGTAACCTTCAACGACGTGCAGGTGGACGGCAACACCATAACCGTGCTCCCATACTACGTAGGCAACTACAGCGGCGTGCCCTTCTTCTTCGACGGCGCATTCTACATAACTAACAGTAGCTACATGTTCATATACAACTTTAGGACTGGCAGCTACTTCTACTACGAGTGGCCGGTGACCTGGGCCAGCTTCGAGATACCCGTCGACCAGATCGACACTAGCGTCCCCATACACTTCGGCCTGGTCAACCAGATCTACTACTTCCCCGGCGGCGCGCCGCTCTACGTGGACTTCACTGCGCCAGCCATAATAGTGGACTCGTTCGACGAGGACCAGATGTATGACACCATCTACATCGACCTCAGCAGCGTCTATTACATGTTCATGATGGGGCTCTACCAGCTGGGCTATGCTGCCGAGGAGCCCCCAACCACTCTGTTCGACTACAGCTTCGCCGACGAGGCCCCCGTGTTCTATGGAGACGAGACCGTGGCTAGAGACTTCAACGGCGACGGGATCAACGACTTCAGCATGGGCACCCTGGCCGGAGCCTTCTACGACGTGTA
>WAQK01000111.1 GCA_015520265.1 Pyrodictiaceae archaeon
ATATGGTGGAGTCACTGAGGCTCTCAATAATCCAGCCCGGAGCCCATGGCAGCTCGGTGCCTAGGCCGCGGGTCCTGGCACAGGCCTTCTCGCGGAGCCACTCTATGGTGGCCTCGAACTCCCTCCGCGCATCCTCGGGCAGTATCCTCATGGAGGCTAGAGCCTCGCGTGCCAGCTTCTTCCACTCAGGGTCGCCGTAGTTGATGAACCACTGGTTCTGGAGCACCTTGACGACTATCTCGGTTCCACACCTGCAGTAAACGGGGCGGTTCATGATCTCGTACATGGAGTCGGCGAGACCTGCAGCCGCCAGCCAGCGCCAGGTAGCCTCCCTGGCCTCGGAGACGGGCTTCCCTGCTATCCACGCCTTGACGGCTGCAACGGCGTAGCTCCTGGCAGGCTCATCAACGTCTTGGAGGGCTAGCCTGTATATGTCCTCCCTGACAACACCCTCGTGGAACTCGGCCGTGTAGATCTCCTTGGTGGCGTCGTCGAGCTTCTCCCGGTCCAGCTGGCTCTTCACGCCCCTCCTCTCCACAGCGTCACGTGCAGGGATCTCGCTATACCCTTTGACCCGGATTAGTGGGACAGGCTCGAGCTCTGAGGGGTCCACGCCCAGCCTCTCTAGCAGCTCTGCATCGCCCAATACGTCGCGAAGCGCCACGTAGTCGTAGGGGGCGTGGGCCGGGACACTCATAACGACGCCTGTCCCGGTCTCCGGATCCACGAACTCGCCGGGAAGCACTGGTATCCACTTGCCGGTGGCGGGGTTACGAACCCTCTTGCCCACCAGGTCCTCGCCTCGGAGTTCCTCCAGCTCCTCTACGTCTGTCCGTTGGTGCTTGAGCTTGAACAGCGCTGTCCTGCTGAGCACCCAGACCTTGTCCCCTACTCTGGCCTTCACGTAGGTGGCCGACGGCTTGACCCACATATTGACGGCTCCGAACACGGTCTCTGGTCTAAGCGTGGCTGCCGGCAGATAGTAGCCCTCCCGAGCCTCGAAGAGTAGTATCCTGAACTCGCCTATCTCGGGCTCGACGTCTCCTTTGGTGTCGTGCATACCTACGGGCATCTGGTGGTGGGGGCACCAGCCTACCGGGTGGGTGCCGCGGGTCAGATAACCCTTCTCCCGAAGCTTGGTGAACTGCCATATGATCATCTGGCTGAACTCCGGGTCTATGCTGGTGAACTCGCGGCGCCAGTCTATGCTGAACCCGGTCATCTCCATGCCTTTCTTCATGGCCTCGTGGAAGTAGCGGGCCATGCCCAGCGGGGTCTTCAGCCTCTCGATGTCCTCGGGCGGAACATCGTAGACTTCTATGAAGAGGCTTATCAGACCCTGGTCCCCCTTAGCCACGTCCTCAGACATGGCTAGTATGGGCGTGCCGGTGTAGTGGAAAGCCATGGGGAACAACACGTTGTAGCCTTGCATCCTCTTGAACCTGGCGTAGGCGTCGGCGATGGAGTAGGTTCTAGCGTGGCCTATGTGTAGCGGGCTGTTGGGATAGGGGAATGCAGCGGTGATGAAGAACTTGGGCCGTCTGGGATCAGGCTCCGCCTCGAAGACCCTGGCCTCCGACCAGCGTTTCTGCCACTTGGCGGCGACCTCTACGAGGAACTTAGCTTGGTCGTTGACGGCTTCAACAATAGGCGTGCACCGAACAGTGGTTAATGGAGGAACGTTATAAAAGAATATCGCGGCCGGCTACCTGCCACCCCCCTTCAACTTGAGGGTTGAACGGTGTTTGGCTATCAGGTAGGCGAGGGCCGCTGTGATCTCGTTTATGGTTACGACGCCCTTATAGCGCCCCTTACCGTCTACCACTACCACGTAGTCCCTGTTCCTCCGAACCATCTCTTCCAGGGCCACATCGATCCTCGCGTTGACGGGGAGTATGGGCACCATCCTTAGCCTGGCCTTATAGAGGGGTGTTGAGGGATCCATCCTTCCAGCCTCTGCGAGCTCCTCCAGGTCCATAGGATCCAGCACGCCCTCGACGGTGCCGTTGTCGTCAACCACAGGCACTATTCTACCCTTCTCCCTGAGCATGAGGCTCAGGGCTTTAGATATAGTGGCGCGGGGGCTGACGCACTTGTACTCCGTGTCTACCAGGTCTTTCAGCTTTATGTTCACCTGCTCCCCCGAGCTGGCCAGCATGCTTAGTAGGCTTTCGGCCTCTACAATCTCCTCCCTAAGCCTGCGGTTGAGCTGGGAGCTGTAGATTGATGCGTTGCCAGTAAGCTCTCTGGCTATTATAGATGCAGTGATTGCCGGGACTATGAGCAGATAGTTGCCGCCCATCTCGCCAACCATAACTGAGGTAGCCAGCGGAACCTTGGCGGCAGCGGCGAAGAAGCTGGCCATACCTAGATAGGCGTATACGCCGGGGTCGAGCGGGGACAGGTACTGGCCCACTAAGTGTGAGAAGCTGAGGCCCAGAAGTGCGCCTGACAGCACTGCAGGAGCGAAGACGCCGCCACTGCCCCCGGAGCCTATGGAGAGAGATGTCGCCACGATCTTGGCCAAGGCCACGGCTACGAGCATCAGAACCAGCAGCTCGCCAGCCTCCTCGAAGAGCATCTCCACCTCGCCACGGAGCACGGGTCCCAGCAGGGCCCTCCCAGACCCAACCACGTGGGGGAAGATCAGGGCTATGGGGGCCATGAGGGCGACGCCCAGCACTGGTTTAAGGTATACGGGTATCCGTCTCTCGGCCAGCCTGTTGAACCTCTCCCCGAGCTTCTGGAAGGCCCACACGTAGAAATAGGCGAAGGGCGCTATGTAGAAGCCCAGCAGAACGTACGCGACGAGCGACCGTGGATTGAGGAGGGCTTGGTAGGAAACGGATACTGTGGGCAGAATTGTGTGATAGGAGAAGATGGGCGCCGTCACCGTGAAGGAGGTTACCGACGCGATGAAGGCAGGTACGAACGCCTGGGCCTCCAGGTCCCGCTTATAGAGGGCCTCAATGGCGAAGAGGGCTGTGCCTAGGGGTGCCCTGAAGAGGGCTGAGAGGGCGCCAGCCATGCCTGCTACCAGGGCTATCCTTCTATCCTCCATGTTGAGGTTGAAGAGCCTTGCCAGTGCCGAGCCTATGCCGCTTCCCATCTGGATGCTGGGGCCTTCAACTCCCCCGCTGCCGCCCAGGCCTATTAGCAGCGCAGATGCCACCGCTTTGATCGGCGGCACTCTGACCGACACTATGCCAGCCCTCCTGTGGAAGGCTGCCACGGCTGCGTCGGTTCCGTGTCCCTCCGCTTCGGGGGCGAACCGATATACTAGGAGTGCGCTGATAGCCGCGCCGGCCACGAGGAGTAGGGGGAGGAAGTATAGGCGCTCAACACCTGCTAGGGCTGCGAGGGAGGGGTCGTGGACCAGGGCTCCCCGGGTCTCGGAGCCCAGGATCGCGAGTGTAGCTCTAGACACTAGGCCCAGGAGCTGGTAGAACCCTGCAGCGGCGAGCCCGGAGACGAGCCCTATGATTATGCCGAGGACGAGCCACTTCTCCGCGTAGGCCAGTCTGGCCATGCGGCGCTTCAACCGTAGCGGCATTACTGGTGCGCCCCTGGACCCTGCGGGTCCCATATTTCGGCTAAGATTCGAAACATTATAAAGTTAGGGAGTACCGCGTCAGGTTAGATACGGGTATCTTCTCCTCGGACGGGCCACTTCGTGTAGAGGTAGGAGCTTCAGGAACATCCTCACGATGTCGACACCTGTTATGACACCTACGAGCCTGCCGCGCTCATTGACTATGTAAACGTGATCTATGCCCTCCTCGATCATGCGTTCGGCCACTTCTATCACACTGTCGTTGGGGCTAGCTGTCAGCGGTGCTTCGAGCTCTATTTCATTGAGCCTCTTCATACCCTCCTCTTCCTCCACGGCCAGCAGGTGCTCCAGCGTGGTTACACCCACGAGCCTGCCGTCGGGGTCGACTACGGGGAGCATCCTGAATGGGTTCCTGGCGTATAGCTCGACGGCCTCTGAGACGGTCATCGTGGTGGTTAGTCTTACCGGGTCTGGTATCATGATGCTCCTGATCTTTATCCTCTTGGCTATTCTCCTCATCTCCGGCGGCAGCGTGTACACTATCCTCTCCAGTGCCACCTCAGCCTCCTCTATCCTTATCATGGGCTGGGGACTCATCAGGCTGTGGCCTCCGCTGAAGAAATAGCTGGTGCTAGCGGCGATCAGTGCCGGAATTATCTGGCCCGGCCCCACGGTCTCGGCGATGAATATGACTGGTGAGAGCAGCACCTTGTGGGATCCGGCCAGTAGCGCTGAAGCGCCGAGAATGGCTGTTATTCTGGGGTCAACACCAAGGCCTAGGCCGACCGCGTAGCCCAGGGTGGAACCCATGAATATCGCCGGGATGAAGAGGCCTCCGCTGCCTCCGAAGGCGAAGGTGGCTATAGTGGCTGCCAGCTTCGCCACGAATATGGCTACTAGCACGGGAACCGTGGCCTCCACGGCGCCACTATAGATCTCCGACATGAAGTCGTAACCCACGCCTAGCGCCTCGGGCGCCACAACGCCCACACTGTAGACGAGAGTGGCCCCCATGAGGGGCACGAATATGGCGAGCCCAGGCTCGGTCAGGGCTATGTGTAGGAGCTCCTCGGCCCTCTCGTACAGGTAGACGTAGAGGACGGAGACTGCCGCCATGAGGATCCCTATGGCTAGCGCGATACCTACTACAGAGATGGAGACCCCGGAAGGCGCTGCGGCTGTGACTGTGAAGATCCTTTCTCCCCGGAGAAGCGTGTTAGAAAGCATATAGGCGGTCACGCTAGCTATGCCAGCCTCCAGGTAGACCCCGGCGTATATGTCCCTCTTGAACGGTATCTCCAGCGCGAACGTTATACCTGTCAAGGGTGCCCTGAAGACCGCTGAGAGGCCCGCCGCCGCGCCAGCGAGCATTGCCGTCTTAGCCTCTGTGCCCAGCAGGTTGTGGAGCTTGTAACCGATGCCGCCGCCGAGCACCAGGCTTGGCCCCTCGAGGCCCGCGCTGCCCCCTGAGGCTATGGTGAGGATCGAGGCAACGGGTTTGAATAGTGTGTCCCTTAGGGCCATGCGGCCATCCTTGAGATGCAGGCTCTCAAGCATATAGTGGGTACCGCTGCCCGGCTTGCCGCTGGTTGTGAGTTGTACCGCTACAACAAAGGCCACCAGGAACCCCAGTAGCAGAGACGCATAGAGGCCGAAGGAGACGCCAAAGAACTCTAGGGATGATAGTTGTCGGAAGAACTCTAGGAGGCTGGAGAACAGTGCCAGCATCGCAACAATGGCGACGCCGACTATTACGCCGAGCACCACCTGCTTAAGTAGGTAGACGACGCTTGGCTTGGTCTGCAACGGCTAGCCCCTCCGGGGGCCCTGAGGGGGGTCCGCCACCCGTTATCCCAACTATCCTAATAAAGGGATTCGCCCAGCAGACCGCCACGCGCGAAACGAGCGGATACCCACTCGTCTAGCCTGTGGAGCCACCGGTTCAGGTGGGAGTAGAGCCTAGAACCCAGCTTTATCCCAGCGTAAGCTACAAGGGCTCCTGCGATCACGTCGAGCAGGTAGTGGTTGCCCGTATAGATAACCGAGACGCTCATCAGGACCGGCCATGCCAGCACAGTCAACCTATGCCTGGGCCTTAGCCTTGCAAGGGAGGCTGAGAAGATTATTGCTATGCCTACATGCATGCTGGGCATTGCAGCGTAGGGATTAGGGTCTATCTCGCTCGAGAGCCCGACGGCGGAGAGCAGCCGGCTAAAATAGTTGGGAACTCGGGACACGCCGGCTATGGGGCTCATCCAGGGCGGCGCCACGGGCCATAGGATGTAGATCGTGAGTCCAAGCAGGCTGGTTGCTGTGAACACCGCTGCGTACCAGACGTACTCCTCAGTCCTCTCCTTGAAGTAGAGGTAGACGGCGTAGATCACCGAGTAGAGGGGGTGGACAGCGTAGATAAGGGAGAAGAAGAGGTCAAGGATTAGGACCCGGTAATGGTACAGGATGAGGAACAGGGGTGCACCGAAGAGGGCCTCTTCGAACCTTAGGGGCGTGGTGGCGTCTATCCTGCTGGAAACTAGGAGAGGCACTATGGAGCGGAAAGACTCGTAGAACAGGTAGATGAACATGAAAGGTGTCCAGTACACGGCGAAGCGAAGCACCTTCAAAGGGGTGCTACCCGTTTCCCCCATGCTGGAACCAGCCGGGTTACAATCATTGGTCAGCCATACTATATAGTATTACGCCGCCACGCCTTCCCAGGAACCACCCAGCCGCCCACACTCCTGGACCCCACCAGCACAGTGCAGCCCTCATCCCAGCACAGCAGCTCGCCCCTTACCAGCACCCTGGAGGCTTCGTACAGGGTGGGGGAAAAGACCCCCTCAAAACACATGATCTCCTCCACGGGTCTGGGCGGGGTTACACCCTCGACAACCCTGTAGCTGTGGACCGGGGTTCGGGAGGGATAGAATAGGGAGCCGCAGTAGCCCGTATCGGTCTCGGCTTCGACGAGTATCTCTCCATAAGACCTGTAGACACGTTCCCCGTATCGTTGCTGTCTGGCCTCATCTATAGGGATCAGGGAAAATATTCTCCCTCCGATGGTGCCGCGCCGCCAAGGTCTATACAGCCTGGCGGCCTGTTCGGGGTCCAGGCCGTGTAGCCTGGCCTGGAGCCTGACCCAGCTCTCCAGCTCCTTAGCTGGCAGAGGCTCCGCCAGCCCGCTGTTTCTCAGCGTCTCGACAACTTCGACGGCTTCCCGGCAGCCGTGGACAGTGATGTCCATGTCTGAGTGGGGGCCGTGGATACCTACCAGGATGGAGCCGGTGACGCCGAACCTGTCCATGTGTAGGCTACTGGTATCAGCAATCCTGGCGACCGTGTCGAGCAGGTCTTTCTCCACAGGGTCGCGGGGCGACGAGGCTATCTGGTGTAGCCTGCTTCTCGGCTCGTACACCCTCTGGATCTCGGAGAGGGGGAGCATGGGGACCTCGACGCCGTATACGGGGTCCCATACAAGTCTCTGATGCGTGGAGAGCAACGTGGCAACATTATACTGCTTTACCACGCGTTCGAAACAGCTGGGGCCCCGGCACCAGGGGCTCCGGAGGCCATGGGGAAGAGGCCTGTACTTGAGGTATGCCACAAGCTCTCCGGGCGGGTGCATGTAGCCTATAACTACGTATATGTTGCCTGAACGGTCTTCGACGTAGTAGTGGTCGGCTAGCCTCATTTCGTCACCACCCGCCCGCCAGGATGGTCGGGAACTACAGCGTATCCCAGGCCAGGTATGTATTCCAGGTAGCCTGACACCTGCACCACTATGTCTTCAGGCAACTCCATATACCTTATTCTATATGTAACTAGGAATTCTACATCATCTACGTATCCTGGAGGACCTGAGAGCGGCTGAACCCTATAAATGGCCGGTGTGACGAACCCCAGAGAGGAGTCTAGTACCTTTGCCATCGTTTCTACCTTGGAGATCTTGATGGTTCTCCTGCAACCGTAGAGGGGTCTTCGCCTAGCCACGAGCCTGATGCTGTAGGGTTTGCCCTCATAGACGCCGACCAGGAGCCTATGAGCGGACCGCCTCCTGAACCTGCTGAGCCCTACTGTGGTGTCCTCCAGGTTTTTCCTGTACTCCTCCATGAGGGCGCTGCCACTAAGAGGTTTTAGCACCCCCCTTCTTCTAAGGGTTGAGAGGACCTCGTACACCTGGGCCGAAGCCTCGAGCCCGTAGACGACTAGGTCAACGTCGCGTCCCACGCCTAGGAGGCTCGAGCCCGTGACTCCTACCTCGACCCCGCTTTCAGCTTCCAGGAGCCTCTTAAGCCTCCTGGCATGGGGATCCGTTTCGCTCCTCTCATCAAGGGGGTCTAGAACCTCTTCAATATCGACTAGCGGAACCTGAGGGGTGTGCATATCGACGCAGGCGTCGTAGCGGAGAAGCCAGGGGTATATCTCCTTGGCCAGCTTGTAGCCACAGTTCAACCCACTGCACTTGTATCCACCCACTCGCCGGGGGAACGCCCTAACCCTATCCTCCTCCGGAAATTCGGAGCCCTTAACCATCCATAGAGACCCGTCCCAGAGTCTTAACATGTAACCCTCCATTACTTCGGCCAAAACGAGTCACCCGGCCTTACCCTTACAGGTACTAGATGGCTGCCGTCGCAGCTCCCCGCATGGAAGAACCGGGGGCCTCTGAACCCCTCTCTGCATACAGCGTATTCCATGCCTAGTCTCGCAGCCTCCTCCACCACGGGTTCCAGCATCCTAACCCTAACCGGCTTGGCGAGGTACCAGTAGCCGTGCATCCACCTGCCCTCAATCCGGTAGAGACGCCTCCACTCCTCGGCAAGCTCGGGAAACGCCTTGGACATCCTGGAGAGATTATCGGGTCTAGCCTTATACGTGGAGGTGACTACGAACTTGGCGCCAGCCGAGCGTATCTCCCGGACCAGCAGCTTCAGCTCCTGGGGATCGTCGTTTACTCCTGGAACGATGGGGTCCAGCCGGACTCCTACCGGAACCCCCTCTGCAGAAAGCTTTTCCACGGCGTCCAGCCTCTCCTGGGGGCTAGGGGCTCCGGGCTCCATCCTTCTGGCAATACTTTTGTCCAGCGTGGTTATAGTGATGGTTACGGCGGCGTTTCCACTGGCCAGGATATCTGCATCTCTAGCCACCAGGCTTCCCTTAGTAGTTATGAGCACCTTGTAGCCTGCCGGTAGGAGGAGCTTCAGGGTTTCGCGCGTGAGCTTATGTATTGCCTCCTCGGGCGGGTAGGGGTCGCTGCTCGTGGACATGTTTATGATAAGCCGGGGATCAAGTCTACTCAGGTCGCGTCTCAGGTTGTCGAGGAAACCTCTCTTCGGGACACTCCGCCTCACACCCACATAGCTGGTTGCATAGCAGTAAAGGCACATGTGGCTGCATCCGGTGTATGGGTGGAGTGAATATTTTGGAGGGCAGGTGCAGAGAGGGCTGCCCCAGGGATCAAATAGTCTGACCACGCGGCACCTCCGGCACTGCTCCTTCAGCCCGTCCATGCGGTTTCCGCTTTCCATGGTTTTCCACGCGCCTCTGCCACAGTATGATTGGCTAGAATGGGCGGTCGCGGCCGGCCCGGTTTCATCACGCAGGTTCAGTGGGCTAGGGGCCCGGTTATCTCATCCCAGGCCTGTTTGTGCCCGCCTTGACCGTGCACCCATCACGGTCCCCTTCGGGGTCTCCGGGGCCGTGAGACTCGGCGGGCCACGCTATTTCTTGGCGCGGCGGCTTATTTTGCTTGTTCTACGATGCATGGGCAAATGTTAAATGTATATGTTGTTTCCTGTACTGGTTTTCGATTCTCCTAATTGTTGTTTACAAATATACTTATATTCAAGCCTCGGCAACCTACAAAACGGTGCCTCCGTTGAGCTACGTTTCCCGCACCATGGCTGAAATAGCCACGTTTATTCTAAACGCCTCCGAGAAGCTCAACCCCAACCAGGTTGAAGCAATGATCAACACGTTGGTGGAGGTCTACAGGGCTAATGGGAAGAAGAGGATCCTTGTGATGGGCGCCGGGCGAAGCGGCCTGGTGGGGAGGGCCTTCGCCATGCGGCTCCTACACTTGGGGTACAACGCCTACGTGCTGGGCGACACCATTGTCCCAAGCATTGGGGAAGGCGATGTTGTGATAGCTATCTCGGGTTCGGGCAGGACCAAGCTCATAGTGACTGCTGCCGAGGCGGCCAAACAGGTGGGTGCTAGAGTGGTGGCCATAACCAGCTACCCTGACAGCCCTTTGGGAAGGCTGGCAGACGTTGTTGTGGAGATCCCAGGCAGAACCAAGATGGCTGAGGAGGAGGACTACTTCGCTAGACAGATCCTCGGCATCCACGAGCCGCTGGCGCCCCTAGGCACGCTGTTCGAAGACACGGCTATGGCGTTCCTCGACGGGGTTACGGTAGAACTCATGCACAGGCTCGATAAGACTGAGGAGGACCTGCGGAGGATCCATGCTAATATAGAGC
>WAQK01000112.1 GCA_015520265.1 Pyrodictiaceae archaeon
GTATTATCTCATTAATGAGTGGTATGATGACGGGTTGAAGCGGAAGCGTGCAAAAAGCCTGGGGCCATGCGACAAGATTGAGAAGATCATGGAGCTGGTGCGGGGGGTGGGATTTGAACCCACGCAGGCCTACGCCATCGGGTCCTCAGCCCGACCCCTTTGACCTAGCTCGGGCACCCCCGCGCCTCCCTGCTGTTTTTGTTTGCTTATCAGGGATAGCTATAAAGATTTTGAGACTGCCCTCGGCTGGCACACTGTGCCTGGATTGATGCATGTGTTGAAGTCATGCTTATCTATAAGTTGTGACCCTAGTGTTGTGGTGACACCGTGGTGTATCCCCCTAAGGTTAGGGCTGAGATAGGGATCATCGGGGGCTCCGGCCTCTACGACCCCGGCTTCGTTAGGGATGTTCAGGAGGTCAAGGTGTACACCCCCTACGGGGAGCCCAGCGACTACATAGTTGTCGGCGAGGCGGGGGGCAGGAGGGTCGCCTTCCTCCCCAGGCACGGGAGGGGGCACAGGATCCCGCCTCACAGGATAAATTATAGGGCCAACATCTGGGCCCTCAAGCAGCTCGGAGTCAAGTGGATCATAGCCGTCTCAGCGGTGGGCAGCCTTAGGGAGGATTACAAGCCCGGCGACCTAGTGGTGCCGGACCAGTTCATAGACATGACGAAGAAGAGGGACTACACGTTCTTCGAGGGTCACACCGTGGCCCACGTGAGTATGGCTGATCCTTTCTGCGACCATCTCCGCGAGTACCTGGTAGAGGCTGGGAGGAGGCTGGGCTATACAATCCACTCCAAGGGCACATACATATGCATCGAGGGGCCCAGGTTCTCCACCAGGGCTGAGAGCTGGGTCTGGAAGAACGTGTTCAAGGCCGACATAATAGGGATGACACTGGTCCCCGAGGTAAACCTGGCCTGCGAGGCCCAGATATGCTACGCCACCCTCGCCATGGTCACCGACTACGACGTGTGGGCCGACCGCCCCGTCACCGCCGAGGAAGTCGCCAAGACCATGAGGGAGAATGTGGAGAAGGCTAAGAAAATATTGTACGAAGTGATACCCAGACTACCAGAGGAGCCCTCAAGGGAGAAGTGCAGTTGCTGCGAGTCCCTGAAGACAGCGGTGCTTTGAAGCGCAGCGTGGAGGAGGCGGAGGCCTGGGCCCAACAGGTAGCCAGCAGTCTCGCCGACTTCCTGGCAGGCGTAGAGGCCCCCCTCATAGCCTACTCTGGCCAAGGCTACGTGGCCTCCACGGTGCTGTACTGGGGCCTAACCATACTCTCCAGGAAGACCCCGCTACACCTGGACGGCGAGGCGGTGGCCTACCACTTGGCACCCTACAGGGAGGGCCTCAGGATAGCGGTGTTCAGCGCCACGGGCGCCGAGAACACCCTGTTCCGCCTCCTAGACACGGCTAGGCTCACGGGCCACAGGCTCTTACTTGTCTCGCCCAAGCCCCCCGAGAATCTGGGCCATAAGGTGGAGCACCATCAGCGCATCGAGGTGCCCCAAGACCTGGACCCCCTACTAGCCGAGGCCCTCCTCGCCCTAAAGACAGCTGTCAGGCTCTCAGCCAGCCCCGGCAGCATGAGGAGCTCGAGGCTCCGGGTGGAGGCAGACGACATAGCGGGCGCCGTGCCCGAGCTCCTGGAGATATATAGGGGGAAGCTCCGCGAGCTGGCGGAGGCCCTTGGAGAAGGCGATGCCGCAGTGGTCTATACTCCTCTGATGGAAGCGCCAGCCCTCTTGCTCCGGGACCTAGCGGAGCCCAGGGGGCTCCGCGTGAGGCTGTACAAGCTCCAGAGCGTGGCCCACAGGCCACCTCCGGCACGGAGAATAGTAGCACTAACCACCAGCGTCGAGAGCTTTATAGTGAGGGAGCTCAGGATGAGGGCCCTCCAGACCGGGAGCAGCGTGGAGGAGCTGGAGATAAGGACGGACCCTGTCTCAGCGCAGGTCTACGGAATCATATTAGTTGAAGCCCTTTCCATGCTGCTCAAAAAGTGAACAGCGCAGTCAGCAGCGCAGCTGCCGCCGAGAAGGCTGCCAGAACCTTGTAGGCGTCCACCACGTCCTTCTCGCTTACAGGCTCCCTAGCCGCTAGGAGGGACACCACAGTTATCGGCGCACCCGGCTCAGGATTAGCCCTCATTAGGCCCGTCTCTTCGTCGAACAATACGGGCCTGGCCTTCATCTCTCTCCGCTCCACCAGGCCACCCACGCTGAATATTATCTCGAACCCGTTTAGAATATAGGGCATCACAGCCACTATGGCTACCACCTCCAGGCCGCCGGTAACAGCAGCAGAGACCAGGGCCGAACCCACGAGGAAACTCCCCGAGTCTCCGTTGAATAGCCTGGCCGGGTACCTGTTGTAGGGATAGTAGCCGGCTAGCAGGCCCGTCAGCACTAAGGGGAGGACAAAGGCCTCAGGCCCCGCCGCTCCTCTATAGTAGGCGTACAGCCCGGCCGCCGCTAGGGCGGAGGACGCGGCTAGACCTGTGAGGGGGAGCACGCCGTTATGAGTGTCTGACATATTAGCAGCATTACACATAACAGCCATGAAAATGGGAAGGGCGAGAGGGTAGACCACAGTTAGCCTGGTGGGCCCTATGAAGGGCAGCACAGGCCTGGGGTTATAGGCTCCCAGAAGTATAAGCGGCACCGCCGCCAACGCCGTGAGGAGGGGCTTAGTCTTAGCATCTAGCCACCTAACATCGTCGAGCAACCCCACGGTGAAGGCGTAGAGGCTTGCAAGCAGAAAACCGGCCGCCTTATAGGAATCCATCCCTGGGTCGACGAGGAGGAGAGGAGCAGCTGCCAGAAGCCCGGCCGCCATAGCGACCCCGCCCGCCTCTGCAACCTCAGGGTGCCCAGGCTTATGTACGTCCCTGCCCACCAGGCCCCTGGACCTATTGAACTCTATGACCCTCGGGGCGACGAGATAAGCTGCAACACCAGCGACTACGGCGGCCAGCAGAGACAGCACAGCGTACACCTACACATATATGGCTTGGCCCCAGTATTTCTAGGTGGCGGAGCCCCCTTGGAGATAGGTGTTGTACACGACGCGCCCACGCCGCCCTGGAGCGCCCGCCGCCTGATAGAGGCGGCCAGGAGCCAGGGATATCCGGCCAGGTACTACCGGATATCCAGGATACACGGCTACGTGTCCGCCGGGATCGGGGAGTTCAGGTACGGCTCCCGGAGCTTCACGGCGGAGGCTCTAATAGTGAGGTCCCTGGGATTCATCACGAACACGGAGCAGCTCACCCGGCGCCACGCCATATTGAAGCACCTGGAGCTTTCAGGGAGGACAGTGATAAACCCGCCGGACCCCCTCATGGTTGCTAGAGACAAGTACCTGAGCCTAGTGGTCCTCGAGAGAAGCGGGATCCCTGTCCCGCCCACTCTCGTCACCGAGGACATCTCGGCCGCTGTCGAGGCGGTGGAGAGGTGGGGCGAAGTGGTGGTCAAACCCGTGGTAGGCAGCCTGGGCCGGGGCTCCATCAGACTCTCCGACCCCGACCTAGCGTACAACGTGTTTAGATCCTTGCTCAGCTTCGGCCAGCCCCTCTACATACAGAAGTACCTAGAGAAGACGGGGAACGCCGACATAAGGGTGTTCGTCGTAGGGGAGGAGGCTGTAGCAGCTGAGCTGAGGAGGGCGCCCCCAGGGTCCTGGAAGACCAACGTGGCTCAGGGCGGGAGGCCGGAGCCCTACAGGCCCGACCCTGAGGTGGAGGAGCTGGCCGTCAAGGCATCAAGGATCCTGGGCCTGGAGTA
>WAQK01000113.1 GCA_015520265.1 Pyrodictiaceae archaeon
GTGGTGAAGCCTCGGATGGAGCTCAAACTCCGCCCCTCCACATGCGTCGCCGAGGCAAGGACCGTTCAGGCGTATAGCAGGGCCAACACGCTACTCCTAGAGATCCTGGTAAGGTATACGAGGATCCCCTTATTCCTGTCCAGGGGCTGGGGATTGCGGGCGTTGAAGATGTATGTGGAGTGCCTGTCGATGGCCCGCACCATAGAACGTGTAGCGCCGGGCTCCGAGTACATCAGGGCCGCTTCGAGGATACTTGAATCCATGGCACCCATGGTAGAGCAGCTGGTCGGGTGAGCGATTTAAACGCCAGGAGCGATACTCTACCGGTGGCTCCAGCGTTGGCTTCGAGTAGAGACGAGCCATGCCTTAAAGCTTACAGCATTGCCCGTAGCCTGGCGCTCAAGGCTATAGAATACTCGAGGGTCGAGCCGAGAGTAGAAGAGGTGCTGAAACGTAGGGGGGAATGTATAGCCATCGCTGGCGACGAGTTCTGCCCCAAGGGCAGGGTCTTCGTGGTGGGTGCCGGAAAAGCCAGCGGGCGTATGGCCGAGGTTGTGGAGAAAATACTCGGAGAACTGGTGGAAGGTGGGTATGTTAGTGTCCTTAGGCAAGCTGCATCAGATTATTCGACTAGCCGAATAGAGGTTATCGGTGCCGGGCACCCCGTGCCCGACGAGGGGAGCCTCGAGGCTGGGAAGAAAATCCTGGAGCTGGCGCGGAGCCTCGGCGAGGACGACCTGCTCCTGGCCCTAATCTCGGGCGGCGGCTCAGCCCTCATGGAACAGCCCCTAGACCCATCCATCACGCTGACTGACCTGGTCCGACTGAACGACCTGCTCCTAAAGTCTGGTGTAACGATCCACGAGATAAACGCTGTTAGGAAGCATGTCTCCGCGGTTAAGGGTGGGCGTCTCGCTGAGGCCGCGTATCCGGCCAGGGTGGTGTCCCTCATAGTCAGCGATGTCCCCGGCGACCGGCTGGACACTGTGGCTTCGGGCCCCACAGTGCCGGACCCAACCACCTATAGGGATGCACTCGCCGTGCTGGAGAAGTACAGGTTGGAGGAGAAGGCCCCTCCAAGTATACTCAGCGTCCTGAAGGCTGGTGCCCGTGGCGAGGCCCCCGAAACTCCTAAGCCTGGCTCCCCAGTGTTTGAACGTGTAACCAACAGGCTTGTGGCAGCCAGCATAGACGCTCTCAGGAGGCTCGAGGAGCATGCCAAGAATCTGGGGTTCCGAACACTGATCCTCACGACCCGGCTCGAGGGGGAGAGCCGCGAGGTGGGCGTCGCGCTGGCCACCATAGCACTAGAGGCCCTGGACCGCGGCATCCCAGTGGAACCGCCAGCAGTCATACTGGCCGGCGGTGAGACCTATGTCACGGTGCGAGGCGGCGGGATCGGGGGACGAAACATGGAACTGGCCCTCTCTTTCGCCATCAAGGTCCGCGGCGAACACGGCATAGCCGTGGCAGCCATAGACACCGATGGGATCGACGGTGTAACCGATGCTGCTGGCGCGGTGGCTGACCCGCATACGGTGGAGGAGGCAGTGAAGCTGGGCTTAGACCCTACAGACTACCTGGACCATAACGACTCCTACAGGTTCTTCGAGAGGATTGGAGGGCTGATAAAGACCGGCCCGACCCACACGAACCTTAAGAGCATGTATATAGTGGTAGTTGTTCCACGACAATAGCCTAAATAGATATTAGTCTATAGACGAAATGTTTTAATCCGCCAACCAACACTCTAGGCCCCCCGGTGCAGACCGTGGCCCTAACCCTCTCCTACGTAGAGGTTCTTAAAGCGCTGGTTGACATGTACAGGGAGAAGCGGAGCAGGGTGACCAGTAGGGAGCTGGCAAGGCGCCTCGGGAAACACGAGGTGACAGTTAGAAACGCCCTCAGGATCCTGAGAGCCCTGAGCCTCGTCGAGGCCCGGAGCGGGCCTTCTGGAGGCTACGAGCCAACGATGAAGGCCTATGAGGTTCTACAGAAACCCTACATGGTGGAGCCCGACGCTCTCTGGGGAGGACAGGCAACCCCGCTCTGGGTGGACGGCAGGCTCTCCGAGGCCCTCGTAGTGGACCTAGAAATAGTGGATCTCAACGACCCTAGAGGGGCCAGGGCCATACTAAGGGTGCATGGCGCTGCGGAGCCCATCAGGAGCGGGACCAGGGTGAGGGTTGGGCCGTTGCCTTATACGCGGCTAATAGTGGAGGGACAAGTTGTTGACGTGGATAATGGTTTAGGGGAACTCCTAGTCTCGGTGACACGGATGCTCAGCATCCCCCGCATAGCTATAAAGGAGGTCATGACTCCGAGCCCCGTATGCGTGTCTCCCCGCGCGACGGTTCGAGAGGTGGCGGAGATAATGTTTGAGAGGGGCTTCAGAGCGGTCCCGGTGGTTGAGGATGGCAGGATACTGGGGCTGGCGACAACGCGTTTAGTCCTCTTCAGCCTCCTTAGGGGCAGGGCCGCCGACCCCGTGACTACGGCGACTTCCGGGGAGTACTATACTATTAGCAAGGACGACGACATAGCGAAGGCGCTACGGCTAATGGAGAGACATAACGTAGGGAGGCTCCTGGTTCTCGACGAGAGGGGGGATCTGGTAGGCATAGTCACCCGGACAGACATACTGGAGGCGCTGGCCGGGCTCCTGAAGGATTAGGAGTTGAGAAGCTCCTCGAGACTCACAAAGGCGTCGCGCGGCACTCTTCCTCTAGACACCTTAACACCCTCGAAGACCAGTAACTTCTCCTTAAACCCTGGGCCACGCGGAGTATAGCCTCCCAGCCTGCCGTCGTTGTGGACCACCCTGTGGCACGGCACGACGATAGGGTCGGGGTTGGCCGCCAGGAACCTCGCGGCGAGCCGCGGACTTATCCCCAGGGCCTCCGCGACCGTCTTATAGCTAGCCACGCGTCCTTCGGGGATCAGGGATACCAATGCGTAAAGGGCCGCTTTAAGGCACTCACGCGTTCTGCAGGGGAACTTCACACCCACCGCTGGTCCCGGAGATAATGGGCGTACCGATTATATAACATAGGTCCTCAACACTGATCCCTGACCACCGGCGCGAGGTGCTAGAGCTGAGGAGGAAGGTTCATGCGGTCATGGGGCTCGGCGTAGTGCTTGCAGTGGTGCTGCCTGGACCTGATAAAGCACTACCTGTTGCCATGCTAGCCGTCTTCGGATCCATGCTGCCCGATCTGGATATAGGGTTCAGGCACCGCAAGCTACTCCATAACATCTTCGCATCAATACTTGTCATACCAGCTAGTTACCTCTTACTGGCCAGGCTTGGGGCAGAGTATGGAGTCAACGTTGACCCTGTGTACAGCATGGCGCTGGGCCTCGGATGGGTCACCCACATCTTGGGCGACATGCTCACCGTCGGCGGTGTATGGCTCTTCTGGCCTGTAAGCGGCAAGGCCTACAGGTTCACCGGTATGAGGTACGATGACCCCCGTGTGTCGTTCATAGGCTACTCGATAGGCTTGGCGGCTGCCCTTTACTGGTACTACACGGTCTTCATTGCCCAGATGTGAGGTCCTCCACAACCGCCCAGCGCTTCTTGTCCTCCTCGTAGTATATGAGGCCTGACGACTTGAGCTTGTTGAAGAGCCTGTACTCCTGCGCGCTCAGCATGCCCTTGCCCAGTATCTCGTCCTCGCTCTTTGACCTTATGCGGGACAGCCTGGAGACGAACCTGCGCCAAAACTCGGGGTCGACGGCCACCCTCCCAGTTTGGGTTTCAAGGATCAAGGCGCCCTCCCTCCTCAGCTTGTCGAAGAAGGCGTCCCTGTTCCTCAGCCACTGGACGTCTTCCTCAAAAACGGCGCCCTGCTCCCTTAGCCTCTCGGTGGCGCTCTTTCTCCTACCCCTCCGCAGCGCCCTGGGCTTCTCCTCTCTAAGCCTCTCCTCCAGCCCTGTCATCCTTTGCTCTAGCTCCTCGACCCTTGACTGGAGCTCGGCTGTACGCCTGAGGACTTCGTCGACCTTAGCAGTAAAGGGGTTTATCAGGTCCTGGACCCTCCTCTCCAGCCTGGAGTACAGGCGCTCCAGGTCGGGTGCGGCCTCTACGCGCTCCCCCTTGATCGTCTCAAGTATGACCTCCTTCA